>NZ_JAUONR010000005.1:0-161794 GCF_030546305.1 Streptococcus sp. GP0011
ATGCGAATCCTGGAATTTTTGCTGCAAATTCTCTAATTTTTTAGCAGTAGTCTCTAGTTCCTTCAACACAGTCTGCTCAGTTGATAAATTGAGCAAAATCATGGCAAATGCTTCTGCTATATCATGCGAATCCTGGAATTTTTGCTGCAAATTCTCTAATTTTTTAGCAGTAGTCTCTAGTTCCTTCAACACAGTCTGCTTGGTTGATAAATTGAGTAAAATCATGGCAAATGCTTCTGCTATATCATGCGAATCTTGGAATTTTTGCTGTAATTTCTCTAGTTTTTTAGCAGTAGTCTCTAGTTCCTTCAACACAGTCTGCTTGGTTGATAAATTGAACAAAATCCTGGCATACGGCAAAGCTATATCATGCGAATCTTGGAATTTTTGCTGTAATTTCTCTAATTTTTTGACAGTAGTCTCTAGTTCTTCCAACTCAATTTGCTCGGTTGACAAATTGAACAAAATCCTGGCAAATGCTTCTGCTATATCATGCGAATCCTGGAATTTTTGCTGCAATTTCTCTAATTTTTCGACAGTAGCCTCGATTTCCTTCAACACAGTCTGTAAGATTGACAAATTAACCAAAATTCTAGCATACCGCAACGCAATGTCTTCTGATTCAGGGTATTGCTCATAAATTATTCTTGCTTTTTCTGCTAGACTTTCACAGGCAGTCTTATCTGTCTCCTTTGCTGATAAGTCAACGAGTTTATCTAACTCTGCTAAACTTTGATCCAAATTGTATTTCTGTTCATCCACTCTGTGCACCTCGCTTAAAATAGTAGCTATCTTATAAACTAATTTATTTTTCGCATGACAATTAGTTTCTATGCATCTTATTATATCAAAAACGCCATCTTTCTGCTAACAGATGGATGGTGCTTTTTGTTGAAATAAGCACTAAAAAAGCCAGACTCTGTCTGGCTTTGCATTGTTTATGGTTGTGATAGATTTTAGAAAATTAGAGAATCTTATCAGCCCGATCCACCATAAAGAGCGAGACGGTCATGATGATATCAACAGCTAGAAGAGCAAGGACAGCTGGGACCCAAGATTGGAAAAGTTCAAAACTATAACCAAACAAGGCAGGTCCAAAAGCAGCTAAGATGTAGCCCCCTGTTTGCGCTAGTCCTGATAGCTGAGCTGTCTTTTCAGGAGAACTGGTTTTAAGAGAAAAGCAAACCATGAGGTAGGGGAAGAGGGCACTGCAGGCCGTTCCAATCAAGAGATGGACGACTAACCAGTAGAGGAAATTATTGGCTGGATACAAGAGCATGGCAATTCCCATCATACCAGCGATAGAGATAGTTGCCAGCATGATTCGACGATGACCATCTGACAGACGAGTGGTCAGACTTGGAACAGTCATTGAAAAAGGAATGCTGATCAGTGAGAAAATAGAAGCGAGGAGAGCCGCATCACTATTAGAAATACCAGCACTAACAGCCATAGTTGGCAACCATGTCATGCTTGTATAAAAGAGCAAGGACTGAAGCCCGCCAAAGATAATGATAGCCCAGACATCTTTACTTTTTAGAATATTCTCTTTGACTTGCTTTTCTTTTTGGCTTTCTAGGTGGTGATTGTGGCGATGATTGGGCAACCAGACTAGCAGAGTGACCAGACAGAGAAAGCTGAGAACGAGGATGAGTCCCTTCCAAGAACTAGCTTGGGTGATAGGGACCGAAAGATAAGAAGCGATGGCTGTCGAAATTCCCATGGCAGTGACATAGAGAGTTGTTAGGAAACTAATCTTTTGAGGCTGATTTGCTTGGATCATACTTGGGAGGAGTACATTGAAGATCGCAATGCTTGCTCCCACAATTAAGGTCCCTAGATAGAGAAGGGGAAGATTGAAAATCCGAATGACAGAGCCAACAGTTAAGAGGAGGAGACAGTAAGTAAAGAGGTGTTCCAACCCGATTTTTTGTGCCAAGCGGCTTGCAAAAGCAGAGAAAAGAGCAAACATCAAGAGAGGGAGACTGGTTAAAATCCCAAGAGTGCTAACCTCCACTCCTAGTCCCTGAGCGATATCTCCTAAAATAGTTGGAAGAGCAGTAAAGGGAGAGCGTAAAACAGTCCCGATTAAGACAATTCCTAGAACAAAAAAGAGTGATTGTTTTTTCATAAAAACCTCGATAGGATGATTTTAATAACAGCTTATTTTAAGGTTTTTTCATTATAATGTCAAGTAATGACAGCCAAGACAGATCAATCAATGAAAGTGAAAATATAGTGAAAAGGGACGGATTTCTTTACTAGAATTTTCCTTGATTTGATATAAAAATAGGAAACTAGGAAATTTTGTGATAAAATAGTGGAAGGAAATCTATACATTGGAGAAAAACTGTGCCTGAAAAGCAAAAAATCAGCGTCTTGATGTCGGTCTATGTAAAGGAAAATCCGACGTTTTTAAGAGATGCTATCAAAAGTGTTCAAAACCAGACCTTGAAACCGAGCGAACTTGTTCTTGTTGAGGATGGGCCGCTCACGCCCGAACTCTATCAGGTGCTAGATGAAGTGGAAGCTCAGTCAGACATTCCAGTGAAACGGTGCCCCTTAGAACAAAACCAAGGTTTAGGCTTGGCTCTTCGATACGGTGTTTTACAGTGCCAGTATGACATTATTGCCCGCATGGATACGGATGATTTAGCCGTTCCGGATCGTTTTGAGAAACAGCTTCAGCTAATGGAGAAAGAAGATCTCGACCTCTTAGGTGGGCATATCGCAGAGTTCATTGACAATCCAGATGAGATTGTGTCTTATCGTCGTGTTCCAACTCAGCATGCAGACATTGTGGCTTATCAGAGAATGAGAAGCGCCTTTAACCATATGACAGTCATGTTTAAAAAGGACATGGTCCTCAAGGCTGGCAACTATGAAGATGGCCTTTACATGGAGGATGACCTCCTTTGGCTCAATATGATTGCTGCAGGTGCCAAGACTGGGAACCTAGATCAAATCTTGTGTAAGGTTCGTGTCGGTGCAGGGATGTTTGAGCGTCGGGGTGGATCGCGTTACCTTAAACTCTATCGTCAGGCTCGCCAAAGGATGCTTGAGCGAGGGCAAATTTCTTACATGGAATATGCTAAAAGTGTAGCCATTCAGGCAATTGTTGCACTTTGTCCAGGCTTTGTACGTCAGTTTATCTTCGTCAAACTTTTAAGAAAGAGAAAGTAAGCCCCGATAGACTGAATGATTTAGGCTATCATAACAACAGTATCATCTGACTCTTTTAAGGGGGAGTAAATTCCTATGAATAAAAAACTAACAGATTATGTGATTGATCTGGTTGAAATTTTAAATAAACAGCAAAAACAAGTGTTTTGGGGGATATTCGATATTCTGAGTATGGTGGTTTCCATCATCGTATCTTATATCTTGTTTTATGGCCTTATAAATCCTGCGCCTGTGGATTACGTGATCTACACTCTTTTAGCCTTCCTCCTCTATCAAATCATGATTGCGTTTTGGGGGCTAAATGCTAGTATTAGTCGTTATAGCAAGATTACGGATTTCATGAAAATCTTTTTCGGAGTGATGCTCAGCAGTGTTCTTTCTTATGGAATCTGCTATGCCTTCCTTCCATTGTTTTCTATCCGTTTCATCGTACTCTTCATTTTGTTGAGTACCTTCCTTATCTTGCTTCCTCGTATCACTTGGCAGTTGATTTATTCTAAACGTAAAAAAGGTAGTGGAGATGGAGAACACCGTCGGACCTTCTTGATTGGTGCTGGTGATGGTGGTGCCCTCTTTATGAACAGCTACCAACACCCAACTAGCGACCTTGAGCTAGTGGGGATTTTGGATAACGATGAAAAGAAAAAGGGACAAAAACTAGGTGGAATCCCAGTTTTGGGCTCTTATGATAATCTACCTGAATTAGCTAAACGTCACCAAATCGAGCGTGTTATCGTAGCGATCCCTTCGCTTGACCCATCAGAGTACGAACGCATCTTGCAGATGTGTAATAAGCTAGGCGTCAAATGTTACAAGATGCCTAAGGTTGAGACAGTCGTTCAAGGACTCCATCAACCAGGTAGTGGTTTCCAAAAAATTGATATCACAGACCTTTTGGGCCGTCAGGAAATTCGTCTCGACGAATCGCGTCTAGGTACGGAGATTACAGGCAAGACCATCCTGGTGACAGGGGCAGGTGGTTCGATTGGTTCGGAGATTTGTCGTCAGGTTAGCCGTTTCAATCCCGAGCGTATCGTCTTGCTTGGACATGGTGAAAACTCAATCTATCTCGTTTATCATGAATTGATCCGTACATTCCAAGGAATTGATTATGTTCCTGTTATTGCAGATATTCAGGACTATGACCGTCTCTTGCAGGTGTTTGAGCAGTACAAACCAGCCATTGTTTATCATGCTGCAGCCCACAAACACGTTCCGATGATGGAACGCAATCCAAAAGAAGCCTTCAAGAACAATATCCTCGGTACCTACAGTGTTGCCAAGGCTGTTGATGAAGCCAAAGTACCTAAGATGGTTATGATTTCGACTGACAAGGCGGTCAATCCACCGAATGTTATGGGTGCGACTAAGCGCGTGGCAGAATTGATTGTCACTGGCTTTAACCAACGTAGTAAATCAACCTACTGTGCAGTTCGTTTTGGGAATGTTCTCGGTAGTCGTGGTAGTGTGATTCCTGTCTTTGAACGTCAGATTGCTGAAGGTGGCCCTGTAACAGTAACAGACTTCCGTATGACACGTTACTTTATGACCATTCCAGAGGCTAGCCGTCTAGTAATCCATGCTGGCGCTTATGCCAAGGACGGAGAAGTCTTTATCCTCGATATGGGCAAACCAGTTAAGATCTATGACTTGGCTAAGAAAATGGTCCTTCTAAGTGGACACACAGAAAGTGAAATTCCAATCGTTGAAGTTGGGATTCGTCCGGGTGAAAAACTCTATGAAGAACTCTTGGTTTCGACCGAATTGGTTGATAACCAAGTCATGGACAAGATTTTCGTTGGTAAGGTAAACGTTATGCCTCTAGAAGCTATTGATCAAAAGATTGAAGAGTTCCGTTCACTCAGCGGAGATGAGCTCAAAGGAGCCATCATTTCCTTTGCAAATGAAACAACCCATGCTGAGTAAGAGGGTCTAACAAATTAATTATAAATAAAAGGCCAAGGTTCTGTTTGTACAGGACCTTGGCCTTTTTACTCTGTAATTTCAAATTGTTGTATTATTTATAGTTGCTTAATGATATCATCAATGGTATGGGCAATCCAGTCAGGTTGATAGCTGAGCAAATCAGCCTCTTCTCCAAATCCCCAAGTAACAGCAAACTTTTTAATGCCAGTTTCTTGAGCTCCGATCATATCAAACTTGGTATCCCCAATGATGAGGACTTGGTCTGCAGGGAGTTGATGCGTTTGCAAGGCGTAACGGATGACATCCGCCTTGTGTGGTGTTTCAGGACTAGAACCATAAATGCCATCAAAGAAATGATGGATTCCCAGATTTTTAGTCATATCGTGAGCAGTAGGAGTATTCTTTGTTGTAGTGATGTAGAGAGGGTAGTTTTGCGAAAGCTCTTGAAGCAATTCCGTTATTCGGGGGAAGAGTTGCGCTTCGTTGATTCCTTTTTCCTTGTAGTAAGAACGATAGATTTGAACAGCTTCTGAGATTTGTTCCTTGGGAAGACATGTTGCAAAACTACTTTCAAGGGGCGGTCCCATAAAACCACGAATGGTTTTGGCATCAGGGCTTGGAACTCCTAGCTCTTTAAAGGTATGGGTAAAGGCATTGTGGATCCCGAGGGAACTGTCAACCAGGGTTCCGTCTAGATCAAAAAAGATTGCTGAGATAGAGGGCATACTTTCTCCTAATAGATGAGTTTATTCGCCGAAGATTTCTTTTTGTAGGCGACGACCAGTAGGTGTGGCAGCGAGTCCACCCTCAGCCGTTTCACGAAAGGCAGTTGGGAGGCTGGATCCGACTTGGTACATGGCATCGATAACTTCATCGACAGGGATCTTAGATTCGATACCTGCCAAGGCCATATCAGCCGCGATAAAGGCAAAGCTGGCTCCCATGGCATTGCGCTTAACACAGGGAACTTCAACCAAACCAGCGACGGGGTCGCAGATGAGGCCCAGCATATTTTTAATGACAAAGGCGATGGCTTGACTAGCCTGATAGGGGCTTCCACCTGCGGCCAAGGTCAAGGCTGCGGCACTCATGGCAGAGGCAGAGCCGACTTCGGCCTGACAACCACCTTCAGCACCTGAGATAGAAGCGTTGTTTGCGATAACCAATCCAAAGGCACCCGCGGCAAAGAGGAAATCAAGTTGTTCTTCATGGCTAAGGTCTAATTTTTGGATAGCAGCAGTGAGAACAGCTGGCAAACAACCAGCGCTTCCTGCGGTTGGAGTGGCGCAGACCAAGCCCATTTTAGCGTTGTGTTCATTGACTGCGATGGCATTTCGGGCTGCTGATAGGATGGTAAAGTCTGACAAGGCCTTGCCACTTTTGAGATGGCGGTCTAGTTTGGCCGCATCTCCACCCGTTAAGCCGCTACGGGATTTATTTTCACTGAGGCCGAGCTCGACAGAGGCTTTCATGACTTCTAGATTGCGTTCCATGAGGAGGAGAACTTCTGGTCGTTCCCGACCGGTTAGTTGATATTCTGTTGCAATCATGAGTTCTGCGACATTTCCTTGGAAGTCTAGATCCGCCTGCTCGACCAATTCTTTGATAGAATAAAACATGTTTCCTCCTACTTAAAGAAATTGACATTGTGGAGATGAGGGATTTTTCGGATTTCTTCAATCGCCTCTTCGCAACTTCGACTATCGACTTCGATAATCATGATGGCTTTTTCTCCAGCTTTTTCCCGAGTCACATTCATCTGGGCGATATTGATATCGAAACGAGAGAGAGCTTCTGTGACATGGGCAATCATACCCGGAATATCCTGATGCACGATGATGATAGTCGGGGTATTCATGTTAAGAGAGATGGCAAAGCCATTGAGTTCCGTGACCTGGATATTTCCCCCACCGATGGAAATACCTGTCACACTAATGGACTTGTGTTCATTTTTCACAGTAATTTTAGTGGTATTAGGATGAGGAGCGTTGCTATCTTTCTGAATGGTCCAGACAATCTTAATACCACGTTTATGGGCAATCTCTAGGCTATTTGGAATGTCGGGATCGTCCGTATCCATACCTAATATACCAGCGACGAGAGCAAGGTCAGTTCCATGACCACGGTAGGTCTTGGCAAATGAGTTAAATAATTGGAATTCGACTTCTGTCGGCGTATCGTCAAAGATGGAAGAAACGATTTTCCCGATGCGAACAGCTCCAGCAGTATGGCTACTTGATGGGCCAATCATAACTGGTCCGATAATGTCAAAGACAGATTGAAAACGAAGTGAGTGCATCTGTTTCCCCTTACAAAGATTCTTATATCTATTATATCAAAGAATGGACCTCTGCGCTTATTTCCCTTATCAAAAACTTAAAATGATTAAAGTTAGTATAAAATAAGGTCTTTTGTGACAAAAACCTCCTTAAAACGGTAAATATAAAACATTTTTGTAATATTTCTACATATAACCGTTAAACAACGGTAACATTTAAAAGGTATCATAGATATATCCAATGGAAGGAGAATTTTTAGATATGTCATTAACAACTAAAAAAATTAAAACAACTATCGCAGGAGTAGCAGCTTTGCTTGCTTTCTTTGCTCCATCACTTGCATCTGCCCAAGAAACTGTAACTTACACAGTTAAATCAGGTGATACTCTTTCAGAAATCGCTGAGAAGTACAACACAACTGTTGAAAAATTGGCAGCGAAAAACAACATCAAAGATATTCATCTTATCTATGTTGACCAAGTTTTGGTTATCGAAGGAACAGCTTCAACTGTAGCTCCAGCAGCAACAACGGAAGAAACAGCTCCAGTAGCTACAGAAACAGTTGAAGAAGCTCCAGCAGCAACAACAACTTATGAAGCCCCAGCTGCACCTGCAACTCCAGCAGCTCCAGCAGCAGAAAGCAACACTGCAGCAGCTTCTACTGTAAGTGGTTCTGAAGCAGAAGCTAAAGAATGGATCGCTCAAAAAGAATCAGGTGGTAGCTACACTGCTACAAACGGACGTTACATCGGACGTTACCAATTGACAGATTCATACTTGAACGGTGACTACTCAGCTGAAAACCAAGAACGTGTAGCAGATGCTTACGTTGCAGGACGTTACGGTTCATGGACAGCTGCCAAGAACTTCTGGCTTAACAACGGTTGGTATTAAGAATACAAGAGTCCTTTAGGGCTCTTTTTTTGTTTCTCTATAACAAAAAGTGTAACGAGCTTCTCAGTAATGCTCTATTTGTATAATTCCGACTAAATTCTTCAAATTGTTTTAAAACTCAAATAGTATAAATAAGCTTATTATATGTAAAAATATATCATATAATAAGCTTTTTCTTGATTTATATGAAATAAAATACAGTTTTTTTCTTGACAAACGAGAATGAGAAGAGTATTATTTATACAATAATAAAGTATAAAAATAAAAGGAGGCTCTTCTATGAATAAAGTGAAGAAGGTGTTGATGACGATGTTTGGTTTGCTTATGTTTCCCTTATTATTTGCTTGTAGTAACACTCAATCCCAAGGTGTTGAAGCCGTTAAGGCTAAAGGAAAATTGGTGGTGGCCCTAAATCCAGAGTTTGCTCCATTTGAATACCAGAAATTGGTTGATGGGAAAAATCAGATTGTAGGTTCAGATGTTGAGCTAGCCAAAGCCATCGCAAAGGAACTAGGTGTAGAAGTGGAGTTCTCTCCAATGAGTTTTGATAATGTACTGGCTAGTCTTGATTCAGGCAAGGCCGATCTTGCCATATCAGGTGTTTCTAAAACGGAAGAGAGAAGTCAAGTTTACGATTTTTCAATTCCCTACTACACTTCGAAAAATAAGGTTATCGTAAGGAAAGCTGAATTAACGAATTACCAATCAGTCAAGGATTTGGCTCAGAAAAAGGTTGGAGCGCAGAAAGGTTCTATCCAGGAAACTCTGGCCAAAGAAACTTTGCAGGATTCTTCTCTCGTTTCACTTCCTAAAAATGGAAATTTGATAACAGATTTGAAATCAGGGCAACTAGATGCGGTTATCTTTGAGGAACCAGTGGCGAAAGGATTTGTAGAGAATAATCCAGACCTAGCCATCGCTGAGTTTGATTTTGACAATGATAAAGAAGATTCCTACGCTGTTGCGATGAAAAAAGACAGTAAAGAATTAAAAGAGGCGGTTGACAAAACCATCCAGAAGTTGAAGGATTCTGGGGAGTTGGACAAATTGATTGACGATGCTTTTAAAGCCTCTATCGAAAAATAGAAAGAAGGAAGAGAAATGAGTAAGGAAAAGGTCATTTTAGCCTATTCAGGTGGATTGGATACATCAGTTGCTATTACATGGTTAAAAAAAGACTATGATGTGATCGCTGTTTGTATGGATGTGGGTGAAGGAAAAGATTTGGAGTTCATCCACGATAAAGCTCTCAAGGTTGGGGCTGTTGAGTCTTATGTCATTGATGTTAAGGAAGAATTTGCTAATGACTATGTTTTAGTGGCCCTTCAGGCTCATGCTTACTATGAACAGAAGTATCCCTTGGTATCTGCTCTGAGTCGCCCTCTTATTTCAAAAAAACTCGTTGAAATAGCTCATCAAACGGGGGCAACCACAATTGCCCATGGTTGTACAGGTAAGGGAAACGACCAAGTTCGGTTTGAAGTCTCTATTGCAGCTTTGGATCCCAATCTAAAGGTAGTTGCGCCTGTTCGTGAGTGGAAATGGTCTCGTGAAGAAGAAATCCAATATGCCAAAGAAAACGGTGTTCCAGTTCCTGCTGACCTTGACAATCCTTACTCTGTCGATCAAAATCTTTGGGGACGTGCAAATGAATGTGGTGTCTTGGAAAACCCTTGGAACCAAGCGCCAGAAGAAGCATTTGGAATCACATCTTCGCCGGAAGAGGCACCAGACAGTCCAGAATTTATTGACATTGAGTTTAGCTGCGGGGTGCCCATCTCCCTCAATGGTGAGAAGATGAAAGTAGCGGATTTGATTCAAAAGCTAAATGAAATTGCGGGCAAACATGGTGTCGGTCGTATTGACCATGTGGAAAATCGCCTAGTCGGTATTAAGTCAAGAGAGATTTATGAGTGCCCAGGCGCTGTGACTTTATTGGCAGCTCATAAGGAGATTGAAGACTTGACTCTTGTGAGAGAAGTGGCTCATTTCAAACCTATTATCGAAAATGAGTTGTCCAATCTCATCTATAATGCTTTGTGGTTTAGCCCAGCAACTCAGGCTTTGATTGCCTATATCAAGGAGACACAGAAAGTTGTCAATGGAACTGCAAAAGTTAAACTCTATAAGGGGAACGCCCAGGTAGTGGCTCGGAAATCACCAAATTCTCTTTACGATGAAAATTTGGCGACTTATACTAGTGCGGATACTTTTGACCAAGATGCGGCTGTTGGATTTATCAAGCTTTGGGGGCTTCCGACTAAGGTTTATTCAGAAGTTCAGAAAAATGTTGAGTAGTGACGCGATAGAAAGGGACGACAGGATATGCCGAAAAATACAAAATTATGGGGTGGTCGATTTGAAGGCACTGTGGAAGATTGGGTAGAACAGTTCGGTGCGAGTATTTCTTTTGACCACCAGCTGGCAAAATTTGATTTGATGGGTTCCCTAGCTCATGTTCAAATGCTAGGACAGACTGGCATTTTAAGCTTGGAAGAGGCAGAGCAGATCCAAGATGGTCTGCAAGCTTTGTTGCGAGATTTAGAGGCAGGAGAGCTTCATTTTGATATTGCAAATGAAGATATTCATATGAATATGGAAGTGTTGCTGACAGAGAAAATTGGTCCTCTGGCTGGGAAACTACACACGGCTCGTTCTCGGAATGACCAAGTCGCAACGGATATGCACTTATATCTAAAGGAGCAGCTTGGCCATGTCTTGGATAAGTTGGCGAATCTGAACAGTGTTTTGCTGGATTTGGCTGAAAAACATGTGGAAACCATCATGCCAGGTTATACTCATTTGCAACATGCCCAACCGATTAGTTTTGCCCATCATCTCATGGCTTATTATAATATGTTCCAAAGGGATAGCGAGCGCTTTGCATTTAACTTGAAACATACGGACCTATCTCCACTGGGTGCGGCTGCCTTAGCGGGGACAACTTTTCCAATCGATCGTCAATTATCGAGTGATTTATTGGGTTTCCAACAACCCTATACCAATTCCTTGGACGCAGTGAGTGACCGTGATTTTATCTTAGAATTTCTGTCAAATGCCAGCATTTTGATGATGCATATGAGTCGTTTTTGTGAGGAAATCATCAATTGGTGCAGTTTTGAGTATCAGTACATTAGCTTGTCTGATAGCTTTTCAACGGGTTCATCTATCATGCCCCAGAAGAAAAATCCTGATATGGCGGAATTGATTCGAGGGAAGACAGGCCGAGTTTACGGGAACTTGCTTGGGCTATTGACCGTCATGAAGTCTTTGCCTCTGGCTTACAATAAGGATTTGCAAGAGGACAAGGAAGGCATGTTTGATACAGTAGAAACGATTTTAAATTCTCTGGATGTGTTGGCAGGTATGCTATCGAGCATGCAGGTTAATAAGGCCAAAATGCAGCAATCCACAGAGAATGATTTTTCGAATGCGACCGAACTGGCAGATTATTTGGCTGAAAAAGGACTCCCTTTTAGAGAAGCGCATGAAATTGTAGGGAAATTGGTTCTAGACTCTATCAAGCATGGTAAAAACATCCAAGATTGGGATTTGGAGGAGTTGCAAGCCTACCATCCCTTGATTGAAGAGGATATTTATATCTACTTGCGTCCAGAAACCGCTGTTCGGAGACGGAATTCCTTAGGAGGAACCGGCTTTGAGCAAGTGAAATACCAGATAGAACAAGCGAAGAAAGAACTTAAAGGGGAAAATTGATTCGTTTGCAAAGGAAGAAAGAGAGGTTGAGATGATTTATCAACCTCTTTCTTGTCTTCTCTAACCAAGCGTGTTATAATGAATACTGCTCAAGCGACCTTCAATCGTTAAAGCACACACGACCTTCAATCGTGAATAAACGAATAGATGGGAGACTTACCATGAGTGATAACTCTAAAACACGTGTTGTTGTGGGGATGAGTGGTGGTGTTGATTCGTCGGTGACGGCTCTCTTGCTCAAGGAGCAGGGCTACGATGTGATCGGTATCTTCATGAAGAACTGGGACGACACAGATGAAAACGGCGTCTGTACGGCGACCGAAGATTACAAGGATGTGGCTGCGGTGGCAGACCAGATCGGCATTCCTTACTACTCTGTTAATTTTGAAAAAGAGTACTGGGACCGCGTTTTTGAGTATTTCCTAGCGGAATACCGTGCAGGGCGCACGCCAAATCCAGATGTTATGTGCAACAAGGAAATCAAGTTCAAGGCCTTTCTGGACTATGCCATGACCTTGGGGGCAGACTATGTAGCGACGGGGCACTATGCCCGAGTGGCGCGTGATGAGGATGGCATCGTTCACATGCTTCGTGGTGTGGACAATGGCAAGGACCAGACCTATTTCCTCAGTCAACTTTCGCAAGAACAACTCCAAAAAACCATGTTCCCCTTGGGACATTTGGAAAAGCCTGAAGTTCGCAGACTCGCAGAAGAGGCAGGCCTTGCGACTGCCAAGAAGAAAGACTCGACAGGGATTTGCTTTATCGGAGAAAAGAACTTTAAAAACTTCCTCAGTAACTACCTGCCAGCTCAGCCTGGTCGCATGATGACTGTGGATGGACGCGATATGGGTGAGCATGCAGGTCTGATGTATTATACGATTGGTCAGCGTGGCGGACTCGGTATCGGTGGGCAACACGGCGGTGACAATGCCCCTTGGTTCGTTGTCGGAAAAGACCTGAGCAAGAATATCCTCTATGTCGGCCAAGGTTTTTATCATGATTCGCTTATGTCAACCAGCCTAGAAGCCAGTCAAGTCCACTTTACTCGTGAGATGCCAGAGGAATTTACGCTAGAATGTACGGCTAAATTCCGCTACCGTCAGCCTGATTCTAAGGTGACAGTACATGTCAAAGGAGATAAGGCAGAGGTCATCTTTGCGGAACCGCAACGCGCCATCACACCAGGACAGGCAGTTGTCTTTTACGATGGCGATGAGTGTCTCGGTGGCGGTTTGATTGACAATGCCTACCGCGATGGACAGGTTTGTCAGTACATTTAAGATTTTCTAAGAGGAAAGAGAATGTTTCAGTTTTTTAAGAAAAAAACGGCTAAAAAAGAGCAAACAATGAGCCTCTCTGACTATAAGAAAGAGTATTTGAGAGAGAAAACGACAGAGTCAATTGAAGCCTTGTTCAAGGAATTGAAACAAGCTAAAGTCTGGGTCCCCTTCAATCCGAATCTTCTGGATGAGAGTGATGAACAAGAAGGGGTACGACTAAAACCGGATATTCTGCGAAAGGGAGACGACTACTTCTATCCTTGTTTCTTAACTGAACAAGATATTCCCAGGGACTATTATGACCGTTTTTCCTGGTTGCAATTACCTCTTACGGACTGTTTATCTGTTGCGGAAGAGATAGGGGAGTTTCCGGTGAGAGGGATTGTTCTGGATGCCTTCTCTGACCCAGTCGAGATTGACAAAGGAGCTTTTGAAGCGATTCGCCAATTATAGTACATTTAGATTGACAAATTTTCTCAATTTGCTACAATAATAAAAGCAATAGAAATGATGGTCAAAGCTCATGGATGTTGCAGGCTTTTTTGTCCTGCACTTCTTTGGAGTTTTGACTGTTTTTGTGTCGTTTAAGGGAAAGGACAAAAATGACTCAACAAGACTTTCGGACAACAGTGGGAGACACGGTCTTTGGTGTTCGGGCGGCAGCCTTGATTCTCCAAAATGGCAAGCTCCTAGTTACTAAAGACAAGGGTAAATATTACACTATCGGCGGTGCGATTCAAGTCAATGAAAGCACGGAAGACGCGGTAGTCCGTGAAGTGAAGGAAGAACTAGGTGTCAAAGCTCAAGCTGGGCAGCTAGCTTTCGTGGTTGAAAATCGTTTTGAACAGGACGGTGTTTCCTATCACAACATCGAGTTTCATTACCTGGTGAATTTGCTTGAAGAAGCTCCATTGACCATGCAGGAAGATGTGAAAAGGCAACCTTGTGAGTGGATTGATTTGGATCAGCTCCAGAATATCCAGCTAGTTCCAGCCTTTTTAAAAACAGCCCTACCAGAATGGAACGGCCAACTAAAACACATTCATCTTGAGGAATAGGAGAGAAAATGATGGTTAAGCTTATTGCCCATGTACTTGTTCATAGTGGTGGTGATTATTTGCTCATTCAGCGTTCGGAAATTAAAAGAGGAGAACCCAACGTTTATCCAACTTACTGGGATATTCCTGGTGGCGGGGTTGAAAAGGGTGAACTTCCGCGAGATGGTGCTCTTAGAGAATGCATTGAAGAAGCGGGAGTTAGGCTAGATAGCAGTTCGCTCAAACTTCTTCACGAAGATAGTCAACTGGATACCTCTAAGGATACGGTTTTTACTCGCTTAGTTTATAAAGCAGAGTGGATTGGGGAGAAGCCAATTATCAGATTAGATCCTGAAGAGCATACACACTTTAAATGGGTTACTATGGATCAAGCTCTAGAGGAGGAGAAGTTAGTTCCTTATTTGCGAGAAATTTTTGAAAGGTTAAGAAATGACTTATAATTTTACGGAAGAATACGATATTATTGTAATTGGTGCGGGGCACGCGGGGGTAGAAGCATCTCTAGCAGCCAGCCGTATGGGCTGTAAGGTCTTGCTTGCGACCATCAACATTGAAATGCTGGCTTTCATGCCTTGTAACCCTTCAATCGGTGGTTCTGCCAAGGGGATTGTCGTGCGTGAAGTCGATGCCCTCGGTGGCGAGATGGCCAAAACCATTGACAAGACTTACATCCAGATGAAGATGCTCAATACTGGGAAAGGTCCAGCTGTCCGTGCCCTTCGTGCGCAAGCTGACAAGGAGCTTTACTCTAAGGAGATGCGCAAGACAGTTGAAAATCAAGAAAATCTCACCCTTCGTCAAACCATGATTGATGAAATTTTGGTGGAAGATGGCAAGGTTGTCGGTGTGCGTACAGCTACCCATCAAGAGTATGGAGCAAAAGCGGTTATTGTAACCACAGGAACAGCCCTCCGTGGGGAAATCATCATCGGAGACCTCAAGTACTCATCAGGTCCTAATCACAGTCTTGCTTCTATTAACCTAGCTGATAATCTCAAGGAATTGGGCCTCGAAATCGGTCGTTTCAAGACAGGAACCCCTCCACGTGTCAAGGCTTCCTCTATCAACTACGATGTGACAGAGATTCAGCCAGGAGATGAAGCACCAAATCACTTCTCATATACTTCACGTGATGAGGACTATGTCAAGGATCAAGTGCCATGCTGGTTGACCTATACCAATGGTACCAGTCATGAAATTATCCAAAATAACCTCCATCGTGCGCCTATGTTTACAGGTGTGGTCAAGGGAGTGGGACCTCGTTACTGTCCGTCAATTGAGGACAAGATTGTGCGCTTTGCGGACAAGGAACGCCACCAACTTTTCCTTGAGCCAGAAGGGCGCAATACAGAGGAAGTTTATGTTCAAGGTCTATCAACCAGTCTGCCAGAGGATGTACAGCGTGACTTGGTTCATTCTATCAAAGGTCTGGAAAATGCAGAGATGATGCGAACAGGTTATGCCATTGAGTACGACATGGTCTTGCCACACCAGTTGCGTGCGACTCTGGAAACCAAGAAAATCTCAGGCCTTTTCACAGCTGGTCAGACAAATGGAACATCAGGTTACGAAGAAGCTGCTGGCCAAGGGATTATCGCAGGTATCAATGCCGCTCTGAAAATCCAAGGCAAGCCTGAGTTGATTTTGAAGCGCAGTGACGGCTATATCGGGGTGATGATTGACGACTTGGTGACAAAGGGTACCATTGAACCTTACCGTCTCTTAACCAGTCGTGCAGAATACCGTCTCATCCTCCGTCATGATAATGCAGATATGCGTTTGACTGAGATGGGACGTGAGATTGGGCTTGTTGACGATGAACGCTGGGCTCGTTTTGAAATCAAGAAAAATCAATTTGACAATGAGATGAAGCGCCTAGACAGTATCAAACTCAAGCCAGTCAAGGAAACCAATGCCAAGGTTGAGGAGATGGGCTTCAAACCATTGACTGATGCGGTGACAGCCAAGGAATTCCTCCGTCGCCCAGAAGTTTCTTATCAAGATGTGGTGGTCTTCATCGGACCAGCTGCTGAGGACTTGGATGACAAGATTATCGAATTGATTGAAACAGAAATCAAGTACGAAGGCTATATTTCCAAAGCCATGGATCAGGTTGCCAAGATGAAACGCATGGAAGAAAAACGCATTCCAGCCAATATAGATTGGGATGACATTGACTCGATTGCGACAGAAGCCCGTCAGAAGTTCAAACTGATCAATCCAGAAACCATCGGCCAAGCTAGCCGTATTTCGGGAGTAAACCCAGCAGATATTTCTATTTTGATGGTGTATTTGGAAGGTAAAAATCGTAGTATTTCTAAAAATCAAGAAAAAAAAGCATAGAGAAAAACAGCTCCGAAGACGGGGCTGTTTTTTTTGACTTGTATTCAATGAAAATCAAAGAGTATTATTCTTCATCTGGTGTGAGGATCATAGGGATGATGATTGGTTCACGTTCTGTATTTTCATAGAGGAATGGTCGAATGGCGTTGACAATAGCACCATTGACAGATTGGATGCTAGCATCTTTGTTTTTCAATGCGATACGAATGGCATTGAAGAGGATGCGCTGACTTTGACGAATCAAGTCGCCAGACTCTCTCATGTAGACAAAGCCTCGACTGAGGATGTCTGGACCAGACAGAATCATCTGCGATTTGAAGTCAACAGTTGCGACTGCAAGTACGACACCGTCTTCGGATAGATCTCTACGGTCTTTGAGGACGGCTGCACCGATTTCGCCGATACGATTTCCATCGACATAGATGTCTTGGGCATTGAAATGACCTGCGATACGAGCTGAGTTAGCAGTAAGGGCAAGCACGTCACCATTGCTCATGATAAAGATATTGTCCTTCTCGACACCAGTATCCACCGCTAGTCCAGCGTGGACTTTTTGCATGCGGTATTCACCATGGACAGGCATGAAGTATTTTGGCTTAATCAAGCGGAGCATGAGTTTTTGCTCTTGCTGACCACCGTGTCCAGATGTATGGATATTGTTCACTTTACCGTGGATAACTTCGACACCAGCTTCTGAGATAATGTTAATCAGCTTGTTGACGCTAGTGGTGTTTCCAGGAATTGGGCTAGAAGAGAAGATAACGGTATCGCCGGGTTGGAGTTGCACTTGACGGTGGGTTCCGTTGGCGATACGAGAGAGGGCTGCCATCGGCTCCCCTTGACTACCTGTACAAAGGATAAGAACCTCGCCAGCAGGGTAGTCTTTGATTTCATTTGGCTCGATAAAGGTTCCCTTAGGAGCTTTGATGTAGCCAAGTTCGATCCCGTTGACAATGGCCTTTTCCATAGAACGACCAAAGACTGCAATCTTGCGTCCGGTCTTAACAGCAGCATCTGTTGCTTGCTGGAGACGGAAAATATTGGAGGCAAAGGATGCAAATATGATGCGTCCTTCAATGCCTTGGATGATCTTCATGATGGACTGGCCAACGACTTTTTCAGAGTTGGTAAAGGTTGGTACTTCCGCATTTGTCGAGTCAGACAGGAGACAGAGCACACCTTCTTCACCAAGGGCAGCCATACGGTGCAAGTCTGCAGGTTCTCCAACTGGAGTAAAGTCAAACTTAAAGTCACCCGTACAAACGATTTTCCCTTGAGGAGTATGAATGACAATCCCTAAAGGCTCTGGAATGGAGTGAGTGGTTCTAAAGAAAGTTGCCTTGAGGTTTTTAAAGGTCAACTCAGTGTTGTGGTTGATTTCGTAAAGTTTGGCGTTGCGCAAGAGGCCGTGTTCTTCGAGTTTTCCACGGATCAAAGCCAGGGCAAGTGGCCCAGCGTAGATAGGGACATTTGCTTGCTTGAGCAGGAAAGGAATCCCACCGATGTGGTCCTCATGTCCGTGTGTAATCAAAACAGCCTTGACGCGGTCGATATTGTCCACGATGTAAGAGTAGTCAGGGATAACGTAGTCGATACCCAGCAAGTCATCTTCTGGGAATTTAATCCCAGCATCGACGATGATAATTTCGTCTTGGTATTCAATTCCGTAAGTGTTTTTCCCGATTTCTCCCAGACCACCGATGGCAAAAACGCCGACTTCTTCAGGTTTAAGAGTGTAGGCCATATTAGAACTCCGTAATCTCGAAAGCGCCAGTTTCTTTTTCGTAATCTAGCAATTTGTCAGACAAGAGTTCAATAAATTCGATGTTGTACTCTGGGCGGTTTTCTTCGACAAGTTGGCGAGCAGCGATACGGCCCTCAAGTTCTGAGTTGGCATCGATGTCTAGGTAAAGTGAGCGTGTTGTTTCACGACGTGGGCTGCGTTCTTTTGTTTCTTGATAAAAAACTTTGTAAATCATATTGTTCCTTTCTATTTACAGGTCAGCTTATTCCAAACTTTTAGCAGAGATTTGCTTGATTTCATTCCATTTTGTGTCTAGATTGACCTTGATTCGTTACAATTATTTCAATTATACCACAAAATGAAAAATTAGTAAAAGACGGAAATGGAGAAAGTCGGGAGGGGAAGAAGGAACAAAAAGACAGGTAGGATTTGGTCGGAGAGCACTTAGGTGTTATAATGAAAGGGGGAATCTAAAGAGATAGTAGATTTAAGGAAGAATACAGTTCTAGTTTCATTAATCGTTGGAGTGGATGGTTGGGACCGAATGATATCTTTGAAAAAAGAAAAAGCTCTTGAGAAATCTCGAGAGCAACCAAAAAGGCTGAGACAAAATTAAGGGATCTTTCTGAGCAAGCTCAAGGGGCAGCACCATTACCTAAAGTGATTGAATCACAACCTTTGAAAGACTTGTCACCAAGTCAGACCAAATCTCAACCTTACCCTATTTTATCATCTACTCAGCTAAGAAGTCAATCTATAAGTATAACGATGTAGACATAGCATGGAGTGGAGTGCTTACTGAACGGGCAAGGAAAAGCCCTTGATCAAAGCCAAGAGCCTACTAATAACATTGGGGGCGAACTAATCAATCGCAATTCCGGTTATTTAGAAGGCGAACCCTCAAGGACAGCACCACAGCCTGAAGAGCCAAAGGCTCAACCTGATTTTCCTACCAATGTTAAATTATATTTTAACATTGACAAGTCAGTAAAGTCAAGTTATCGGTTGCGTGGTGGCTACAAATACCCTGAAGATGCGGACATAAGGACTTTAAATAAGTATGCGGATGCTTTGCAACGGTCAGCACAACAATATTTAGATAGATTTGCCAATCAAAAAATCATCTACGCTTTTAACGAAGATAACCAACTGAACGCTCTGTCACCAGTCGCCCTACGTTATCCTCTCAATATTTGCAGTTTATCATCAATTACTGAGGGAATTAACTTTAAAAGCATCAAAAAGCTCCTGACCGAAGTCAAGAGCAGTCAAACACTGGGGGCGAATTGTTCAATCGCAATTTCAGTTCTTTAGAAACCAAAGTTTCAGGGATAGCACTGTAACCCGAGGAGTCAACGACTCAACCTGAATTTCCTACCAGTGTTGAATTACATTTTAACATTGATTGAACAACATTGTCAACAGTTTAAATAAAAATAGGAATACCAAAAGGAGGATTAAGAATGTTTAGTTTGTTTGAATTTGCAGTAGGGGTTCGCCTCTTGATGTTTGTAGTCTTTGTAGCTTGTGTCTATGGGGGGAATGCCCTGTTTGTGCATCTGGAACACCGCAAAACAAAATTTCTTTGGAAGCTTGCTTTTGTGACGCTCTATTCAATTTTTCTCCTCCTGGTCACCTATGTTGTCTGGCTCGTTTTCTACTTTGGTTTAAATGCCTAAAGTCAATTATTCCTCTAGATATACAGAAAATCCACCTCGTCTTGATAGATGGGATGGATTTTTCTATTTTTAGGTGCTATCTTTATTGTTATGACGATGATTTCTAACGTCGAAAATCGAGTTGAAACATAAATGCCTGATCCAAATTTTTTACGAAGAACCTTTCAATTTCCTTGTTCACTTTTCTATTCAAAAAAGCTACAACTTTTTTGAATTTTTTGTGTAGAATTGCCTGTCTAAGTGGCAGGCCCTTTTGTTTCAAAATAAAGAAAATTCCCATGCGCTAGCTTTTGTAGTATAATAGTAAACAGACAAAAAGATAGGAATATGTTATGAAAGTATTAGCTTTTGATACGTCCAGCAAGGCTCTTTCTCTAGCCATTTTAGAGGACAAGCAGGTTCTTGCTGAGACTATGATCAATATCAAGAAAAATCACAGTATTACCCTCATGCCTGCCATCGATTTTTTGATGGGCAGTCTGGATTGGACACCTAAGGATTTGGATCGAATCGTGGTGGCTGAAGGCCCAGGTAGCTACACAGGCTTACGAATTGCGGTAGCAACTGCCAAGACCTTAGCTCATACACTGAACATCGAGTTGGTTGGGATGTCAAGCCTTTTAGCTCTGCTGCCACGCCAACAAGAAGGCTTGATTGTCCCCTTGATGGATGCACGTCGCAACAATGTTTATGCAGGGTTTTATGAAAATGCCAAACCTGTCATGCCAGAAGCACACTTGTCCTTTGCGGAAGTGGTAGAGCAGGTCAAGGATGCTGAACAGGTGACTTTTGTCGGAGAAGTTGGAGTCTTTGTGGAGCAGATCCAAGAACAGCTACCACAAGCTAGCTACCAGGAAACCTTGCCAAATGCAGCTAATCTAGCTTTGTGGGCTTGGGACAAGGAAGCAGACTCCTTGCACGACTTTGTACCAAATTACCTCAAACGTGTAGAAGCTGAGGAAAACTGGCTCAAGAACCACACCGAGTCTGGTGAGTCCTACATTAAACGCCTATGATAGAAATCAAAAGAATCCAAAGACAGCCTGACCTGGCTCAAGCCATCTATGCTGTCATGGCAGCTGTTTACCCAGTCAGTCCTTGGACGCTGGAACAAATCCAAGCAAACCTGTCCCAAGACCAGACTTGGTACGATCTGGCTTATGATGGGACAGAAGTGATTGGCTTTTTAGCTGTGCAGGAGAATCTCTTTGAGGCAGAAGTCCTGCAAATCGCTGTCAAAGGAGCCTATCAGGGTCAGGGAATTGCGTCAGCCTTGTTTGCTCAATTGCCGGTAGATAGGGAAATTTTCCTAGAAGTCAGAAAGTCAAACCAACGAGCGCAAGCATTTTACAAGAAAGAAAAGATGGCGATTATCGCTGAGCGAAAGGACTACTACCACGATCCAGTTGAGGACGCCATTATCATGAAGAGAGAAATAGATGAAGGATAGATATATTTTAGCATTTGAGACATCCTGTGATGAGACTAGTGTCGCCGTACTGAAAAACGATGATGAGCTCTTGTCCAATGTCATTGCGAGTCAAATTGAGAGTCACAAACGTTTTGGGGGCGTAGTGCCAGAAGTAGCCAGTCGTCACCATGTCGAGGTTATTACAGCCTGTATCGAGGAGGCTCTAGCAGAAGCAGGAATTACCGAAGAGGATGTAACAGCCGTTGCCGTTACTTATGGACCTGGATTGGTTGGGGCTTTGCTAGTTGGTTTGTCAGCTGCCAAGGCCTTTGCTTGGGCTCATGGACTTCCGCTGATCCCCGTGAATCACATGGCTGGTCACCTCATGGCGGCTCAGAGCGTTGAGCCTTTGGAGTTTCCCTTGCTAGCTCTCTTGGTTAGCGGTGGGCACACGGAGTTGGTCTATGTTTCTGAGGCTGGGGATTATAAGATTGTTGGGGAAACGCGGGACGATGCGGTTGGTGAGGCCTATGATAAGGTCGGCCGTGTCATGGGCTTGACCTATCCTGCAGGTCGCGAAATTGATGAGCTAGCTCATCAGGGGCAGGATATTTATGACTTTCCTCGTGCTATGATTAAGGAAGACAATTTGGAGTTCTCATTCTCAGGTCTCAAGTCTGCCTTTATCAATCTTCACCACAATGCCGAGCAAAAGGGAGAAAGCTTGTCAACAGAGGACTTGTGTGCGTCCTTCCAAGCTGCGGTCATGGATATTCTTATGGCTAAAACCAAGAAGGCTTTAGAAAAATACCCTGTTAAAACCCTTGTTGTCGCAGGTGGTGTGGCGGCCAATAAAGGTCTTAGAGAACGCCTAGCAGCCGAAATCACAGATGTCAAGGTTATCATCCCTCCCCTACGCCTTTGCGGAGACAATGCAGGTATGATTGCCTATGCCAGCGTCAGCGAGTGGAATAAAGAAAACTTTGCAGGCTTGGATCTCAATGCCAAACCAAGCCTGGCTTTTGATACCATGGAATAGAGAGTTAGCCTAAGGTTGACTCTTTTATCTTGGACAAATCTTAACCTTTTTTGTATAGTAGAAATATGAAATTTACAAAAATAATCAGTGGTTTGCTTGTTATTGGAGCTTTACTCATGCTTTTATCAGCTTGCCATCATATCAAAAAGACGCAACTGGTCTTGTTTGAATCCCTTTCGTTAGGTATGTCTCCTAAATCTTTTGAAGAAGTATTTGGAAATGCTAGCGAGGTGGAGGAAGAAAAGGAAATGGCTTATCGGGATACTTGGCGTGCAGAAGATCCGTATTTCTATAAAACAGGTCGCCTTTTCTATCACTATGAGCAGATTACTTTGAAAGGCTATACTGGTCGAGCGACTTTTACATTTTCAAAATCGCATTGTTTGGAAGAAGCGACAGTTCATATTCCTGTAACTTCAAAGGTGGAGCAGAAAGTAGTACTTAACAATCTATCCCAGACTATAAAAAAAGAACTGGAAGAACTTCCAGATTACCAGTCCATGACAACTGAGACAGTAGGCATCTATGATGACGGTTATCGCTACAAGGTCAAGTTAAAAGGACAACAGTGGGAACTCTGGATTGATGTTTATCCGACAGAAAATAAATATGCTACAGACACAGAAACCGATAAGTATACTATCCGAGTGGATCAATTTCTCATGTATCCATGATGCTTCCTCTTCAGCACTTTTTCTGGCAATAGGTTTCGAATCCGAAACTTTTTTCTCTTCTTTGAATATGTTATAATAGTCCGTGCTGTGGCTGTGATGACGAACAGCCGCAATTGGAGAGAATATGAGGAGAAGGATGAAAGAAAAAGGATTTTGGGAAGGTGTACAGGCGGCCATGCCGACTGCTCTTGGCTATGTCAGCATTGGTCTGGCTTGTGGGATTATTGGCGCGCCCTATGTGACACCTGTTGAGATGGGCTTGATGAGCCTCTTTGTTTATGCTGGGAGCGCCCAGTTTGCCATGTTGGCACTGATTGCGGTCCAAGCGCCTGTGGCAGCTATTGCTATGACGGTCTTTTTGATCAACTTGCGACTCTTTTTGCTGAGCCTGCATGCATCGACTTATTTCCGTCATACTAGTCTCTGGCAAAATATCGGCATGTCCAGTCTCCTGACAGATGAGACCTATGGGGTTTTGATGGGAGAATTAGCCCATACAGACAAGGTTCATCCCATGTGGATGCACGGGAACAATCTCAATAGTTATGTAGCCTGGTTTATTGGGACAGTGGCGGGGACAGCTTTAGGTGGGCTTCTGCCAAATCCTGAAGTCTTTGGATTAGACTTTGCCCTTGTTGGGATGTTTATCGGGATTTTTACTTCGCAATTTCAGATTATGCAAAGACGGGTTCCTGTAAGGAATCTGCTACTAATCCTAGCCGTTGTTGCGGTGTCCTTCTTTTTGCTCTTGACAGTAGTGTCTCAGTCGCTAGCTGTTTTGTTTGCGACCTTGCTAGGTTGTACTATGGGGGTGGTCTTAGATGGTCAGTAAATATCTTTTGTTAGTCGTTATCTTTTCGGGCCTAGTGACTTGGATTCCCCGTATGATTCCCTTCATCTTGATCAAGTATAAGGGCTTGCCTGCTATCGTTGAGCGGTTTTTGAAGTTCTTGCCTGTTTCTATTATCTTTTCCTTGATTCTTTCAAGCGTAGTGACTGGCAAGGTTGGGAGCCTTCCTCAAATCAAATGGCTGGACTTTTTAGCAGTCTTTCCAACGGCTTGGGTAGCCTTTCGCTACCGCAATCTAGTGGGTACGGTTCTTTTTGGAGTGGTCTTGATTGCAGTCTTGCGTCTGGTCTTTTAGTCAGCCATAAAAAAAACCTATCACCGAGATAGATATCATATAATGGCAAAAAAAAATATTTTCTGTTAAGATAGTAAAGTATTCTATTTTGGAGGAAATGACATGAAAAAAATCGTCAAATATTCATCTCTTGCTGCTCTAGGACTTGTTGCCGCAGGTGTACTAGTAGCTTGCTCAGGTGGTGAGAAGAAAGATGCGGCATCAGGTGATGCAACAAGTGCTAAGAAAGAAATCGTTGTAGCAACTAACGGCTCACCAAAACCATTTATCTATGAAGAAAATGGTGAATTGACTGGTTACGAGATTGAGCTTGTTCGTGCTATCTTTAAAGACTCAGACAAGTATACTGTCAAGTTTGAAAAGACAGAGTGGTCAGGTGTCTTTGCAGGCCTTGATAGCGACCGTTATCAAATGGCTGTGAACAATATCAGTTATACCAAAGAACGCGCTGAAAAGTACCTTTATGCAGCTCCAACTGCTAAAAACCCTAACGTTCTCGTTGTGAAGAAAGACGACGACAGCATCAAATCACTTGATGACATTGGAGGCAAGTCTACTGAGGTCGTTCAAGGGACAACATCAGCTAAACAGCTAGAAGATTATAACAAACAACACGCTGACAATCCAACTGTTCTTAACTACACCAAGGCTGATTTCCAACAAATCATGTCTCGTTTGAGCGATGGTCAGTTTGACTACAAGATCTTTGATAAGATCGGTGTTGAAACAGTTATCAAGAACCAAGGTTTGGACAACTTGAAAGTCATTGAACTTCCAAGCGACCAACAACCTTACGTTTACCCACTTCTTGCTAAAGGTCAAGATGAGTTGAAATCATTTGTAGACAAACGAATCCAAGAACTCTACAAAGACGGAACTCTTGAAAAATTGTCTAAACAGTTCTTCGGGGACACTTATCTCCCAGCAGAAGCTGATATTAAATAGTCGTATGAAATCATCCAGTCTGAGAAAGACGGATGATTTCTCAATTTTCAGGTATATAGTTTCAAACTATATGTCTGCCTATCTAATAACAATTTGCTAATTCAAATAAAGTATGAGATACTATTACGGTATTATTTTTAAAGGAGAAAGAATCATGAAAATTAAAAAATGGCTCGGTGTAGCAGCTCTTGCTACAGTTGCAGGTTTGGCTCTTGCAGCTTGCGGAAATTCAGAAAAGAAAGCAGACAACGAAACAGTTGTCAAAATTGCAACAGTTAACCGTAGCGGTTCTGAAGAAGCGCGTTGGGATAAAATCCAAGAATTGGTTGAAAAAGATGGAATTAAATTGGAATTCACAGAGTTCACAGATTATTCACAACCAAACAAGGCAACTGCTGATGGCGAAGTAGACTTGAATGCTTTCCAACACTACAACTTCTTGAACAACTGGAACAAAGAAAACGGGAAAGATCTTGTAGCGATTGCAGATACCTACATCTCACCAATCCGCCTTTACTCAGGTAAAAATGGGGAAGAAAACAAGTACACTAAAGTTGAAGAAATCCCAGATAACGGTGAAATCGCCGTACCAAACGATGCAACAAACGAAAGCCGTGCGCTTTACTTGCTTCAATCAGCTGGTTTGATCAAATTGGATGTTTCTGGAACTGCACTTGCAACAGTTGCTAACATCACAGAAAATCCAAAGAACTTGAAGATTACTGAATTGGACGCTAGCCAAACAGCTCGTTCATTGTCATCAGTTGATGCTGCCGTTGTAAACAATACCTTCGTTACAGAAGCAAAATTGGACTACAAAAAAGCACTCTTCAAAGAACAAGCTGATGAAAACTCAAAACAATGGTACAACATCATCGTTGCGAAAAAAGATTGGGAATCATCACCTAAAGCTGATGCCATCAAGAAAATTATCGCGGCTTACCACACTGATGAAGTGAAAAAAGTTATCGAAGAAACATCAGACGGTTTGGACCAACCAGTTTGGTAATAAGACATAGGGAGGTGGGAGAGAGTTTCCACCTCTTACTTTTGTATAGAGAGTTGATTTTAAAGAGGCACTTGTGGTCGTTCTGAGGACACAAGTACGTAGTAGAAAGAGAGAGAAAATGGTTTTTCCTAGCGAACAAGAGCAGATTGAAAAATTTGAGAAGGATCATGTGGCCCAGCATTATTTTGAAGTTTTGCGTACCTTGATTTCCAAGAAATCAGTCTTTGCCCAGCAGGTTGGACTCAAGGAGGTCGCAAACTATCTGGGTGAGATTTTCAAGCGTGTAGGGGCTGAAGTGGAGATTGATGAGAGCTATACGGCTCCCTTTGTCATGGCGCATTTCAAGAGTTCGCGTCCAGATGCTAAGACTTTGATCTTCTATAACCACTATGACACTGTACCAGCGGACGGAGATCAGGTGTGGACAGAGAATCCCTTTACGCTTTCGGTCCGCAATGGATTTATGTATGGGCGTGGTGTTGACGACGACAAGGGCCATATCACGGCTCGTTTGAGTGCTCTGAGAAAGTATATGCAGCACCACGATGATCTGCCAGTCAATATCAGCTTTATCATGGAAGGGGCAGAGGAGTCTGCTTCTATGGATTTAGACAAGTATTTAGAGAAACATGCAGACAAACTTCGTGGGGCGGATTTACTAGTCTGGGAACAAGGGACCAAGAACGCCTTGGAACAGCTGGAAATCTCTGGAGGAAACAAGGGCATTGTGACCTTTGATGCCAAGGTAAAAAGTGCGGATGTGGATATCCACTCGAGTTATGGTGGTGTCGTGGAATCAGCTCCATGGTATCTTATCCAGGCTTTAAGTAGCCTACGTGCAGCAGATGGGCGTATCTTAGTAGAAGGCTTGTACGAGGATGTTCAAGAGCCAAATGAACGAGAACTAGCCTTGGTGGATACCTACGCCCAACGCAATCCTGAGGAAATCAGTCGCATTTATGGCTTGGAATTGCCTCTCTTACAAGAGGAACGTGTAGCCTTCCTAAAACGTTTCTTTTTCGAGCCAGCCCTTAATATCGAAGGGATTCAGTCAGGTTATCAAGGGCAAGGGGTTAAAACGATTTTGCCAGCAGAAGCCAGTGCTAAGCTAGAAGTTCGTTTGGTTCCTGGCCTAGAACCGCATGATGTTCTGGAAAAAATTCGGAAACAGCTAGACAAAAATGGCTTTGATAAGGTAGAATTATACTATACCTTGGGAGAGATGAGCTATCGAAGCGATATGAGCGCGCCAGCCATTCTCAACGTAATCGAGTTGGCCAAGAAATTCTATCCACAAGGCGTATCAGTCTTGCCGACCACAGCGGGAACAGGACCTATGCATACGGTCTTTGATGCCCTAGAGGTACCAATGGTGGCCTTCGGTCTAGGAAATGCCAATAGCCGAGATCACGGTGGAGATGAAAATGTGCGAATCGCCGATTACTACACCCATATTGAATTAGTAGAGGAGCTGATTAGAAGCTATGAGTAGAGATATTATCAAGTTAGATCAGATCGATGTGACTTTTCACCAAAAGAAAAGAACCATCACAGCGGTCAAGGATGTGACTATTCACATCCAAGAAGGGGATATCTACGGAATCGTTGGATATTCTGGAGCAGGGAAATCAACCCTTGTACGGGTGATTAACCTCTTGCAAAAACCATCTGCTGGGAAAATTACCATTGATAACGACGTCATTTTTGATGGCAAGGTAACCTTGACGGCAGAGCAGTTGCGTCGCAAACGTCAAGATATCGGGATGATTTTCCAGCATTTCAACCTAATGAGTCAAAAGACAGCAGAGGAAAATGTGGCCTTTGCCCTCAAACATTCTGGACTCAGCAAGGAAGAAAAGAAAGCAAAAGTAGCTAAGTTGTTGGACTTGGTTGGCTTGGCGGATCGTGCTGAAAACTACCCTTCACAACTATCAGGAGGGCAAAAACAGCGTGTAGCCATTGCGCGTGCCTTGGCAAATGATCCGAAAATTTTGATTTCAGACGAGTCAACGTCTGCCCTCGACCCTAAGACAACTAAGCAGATTTTGGCCTTGTTGCAAGATTTGAACCAGAAATTAGGTTTGACGGTTGTCTTGATTACGCATGAAATGCAGATTGTCAAAGACATTGCCAACCGTGTGGCGGTCATGCAGGATGGCCGTTTGATTGAAGAAGGCAGTGTCCTTGAAATCTTCTCAGACCCTAAACAACCTTTGACACAGGACTTTATCTCAACAGCTACAGGTATTGATGAAGCCATGGTCAAGATTGAGAAGCAAGAAATCGTAGAACATTTATCTGAGAACAGTATCTTAGTGCAGCTCAAGTATGCAGGGGCTTCGACAGATGAACCACTTTTGAATGAATTGTACAAACATTACCAAGTAACGGCCAATATCCTCTATGGAAATATCGAAATTCTCGATGGCACTCCTGTCGGAGAATTGGTGGTGGTCTTGTCAGGTGAAAAAGCAGCACTAGCAGGTGCCCAAGATGCCATCCGTCAGGCTGGCGTCCAGTTAAAAGTATTGAAGGGAGGACAGTAAAATGACAGAGTTGATTCAAACTTATCTACCAAATGTCTATAAGATGGGCTGGGCTGGTCAGGCAGGCTGGGGAACAGCCATCTACCTAACTCTTTATATGACAGTTCTTTCTTTCATCATCGGAGGGTTCTTGGGGTTGGTAGCAGGTCTTTTCCTCGTCTTGACAGCGCCAGGCGGTGTCTTGGAAAATAAGGTTATCTTCTGGATTTTAGACAAGATTACCTCTATTTTCCGCGCGGTACCATTTATCATCCTCTTGGCAATCATGTCGCCACTCTCTCACTTGATTGTGAAGACTAGCATCGGGCCAAATGCAGCCCTTGTCCCCCTTTCTTTTGCAGTCTTTGCCTTCTTTGCCCGTCAGGTGCAGGTTGTCTTGGCTGAGCTGGATGGCGGTGTCATTGAGGCGGCTCAAGCGAGCGGAGCGACCTTCTGGGATATCGTGGGTGTTTACCTATCAGAAGGTTTGCCAGATTTGATTCGTGTGACGACTGTGACTTTGATTTCCCTTGTTGGGGAAACAGCCATGGCGGGAGCAGTTGGTGCTGGTGGTATCGGTAACGTGGCCATTGCTTATGGATTTAACCGTTACAATCACGATGTGACCATCTTGGCAACCATCATTATCATCTTGATTATCTTTACGATCCAGTTCTTGGGAGATTTCTTGACCAAGAAATTAAGTCATAAATAATGGAAGGAGTTCAAAGGGACTCCTTTTTGTTTTCTCACCGAAATGCAAGAAGGATAAAGCTTCTTTTTAGAAATATGCTATAATAAATAAAGGTCCTCAATTAGCAAATCAAAAAGTTTGCTGTAGAAGAGATGATAATGTAAAGGAGTTTGTCTGGTATGAATTATTTCGAGGGGAATGAGTTTTTCCTTCTCTTGTTTGTAGTTTTACTGATTGGTTTTGTGGTAAACTTTTTTGAAAAACGTAAAGACTACTATATTTTGGCGCTCTCCCTCTTATTTGCAGGAGCTATCTATGGTAAGAGCCGAGCGATGATTGTCTATTTACTCGCCTTTATCGTTTACCAGTATTTTCTGGTTTTTCTAGCGCAGCGGATAGAGGCAAAGTGGCTGAAACCACTGGTTTTCCTTTCCATTCTTCCTTTGGTGATCAATAAAGTCTTTGCCCTGACTTCTCTGCATTTGTTGGCCTTTATTGGAATTTCTTACATGTCCTTTAAGACCATTCAGATCATGTTAGAGATATCGGATGGCTTAATCAAAGAAAAAATCACTGTAAAAGATTATCTACAGTTTTTGCTCTTTTTCCCAACAGTTAGTGCTGGTCCGATTGATCGGAGTAGGAGATTTTTAAAAGAGATAAACGAGGTCATGCCCCGAAAAGAGTATCTAGAGTTAGCAGGGGACGGTGTGTATCGTATCGTTCTAGGCCTCCTTTACAAGATTGTTTTATCAACCTATGTTTACCAGATGTTACTCGCTCTAAATAATACTGGCACAGTCGTTTATTCAATCAAGTATATGTACCTCTATACCTTGTATCTGTTCTTTGACTTTGCAGGCTACAGTCTAATGGCCGTTGGAAGTAGTAACATTCTAGGTATTCAGACACCGATGAACTTTAACAAACCTTTCTTGAGTGTCGATATCAAAGATTTCTGGACCAGATGGCATATCACCTTGTCGACCTGGTTGAGAGATTTTGTATTTTCAAGAGTATTGATGCAGGTTATCAGGAAAAAATGGTTTAAAAATAGACTACACAATGCAACCTATGCCTATATAATTAATATGTTAGTCATGGGTTTTTGGCATGGTCTTAGTGTTAGTTACATTGTCTATGGTTTTTATCATGGTGTCTTGATGGCTGGATTTGAAGTGTATCAAAAGAAAAGCAATTTTTATAAAAAAAATAAAAACAAAAACTGGTATAAGCTACTAAGTTGGTTTGTGACCATGAATTTGGTTATGATTGGTTTCTTTATCTTTTCGGGTGAACCCTATAAAATCTTACTGACGACTTTAAAGAGATAAGAGATTGAGAAGAAATCGGACAGATCGAAGGGATAGGATAAAACGAGATGATTAAATTAAAAGCATTTTTACTATCGCTTGTGCTCGTAATTGCGACGCTTGCCCTTTTAAATGTGACGTATGTCAAGAAGATTGATGATTATTATAAAGTCAAGGATAACAGTATTCGTTATAACACCTCGTATGAAAAGTATAAAAGTAGAGATATTCTAACAAGCAATATCACCCCCAATACACTGGTTCTAATGGGTTCCTCAGAGTTGGTTGCGACGATAAATGAAGACTATCATCCAAATAAAATTTTTAACTACAACGATTTTAATATCATGCAGATTGGGACTAGTTATTCTCAAAACATCATTCAGGCTACGACCTTGGGCTCTATTGAAGGATCAATGAGTAAGCGAAAAGTAGCTATAGTAGAGTCGGTTCAGTGGTTTGAAAAAGATGGGACCCATCAAGATGCCTTTTTGAACAAGGCTTCTCAGGAACATATTTTTCACATGCTAGATAATGACAAGATTAGTAAAGAAACGAAAGAAAAACTAATCAATCGCATTATCGAGATTACCAAAGGAAACAAGCAACAAAACGACATCTACAAAAAATATAAAAGTTATTTCATAGATGGAAAAGGAACCATTGTTGATAAAAAACTATTAGAGTTAGATAACGCGATGTATTCCTTTAAGCTCAAACGAAAATTTTATGAAAATCATGAGAAATCAGATTATCCTTCACTAGGAGACAAAACCCCAGACTATGATTGGGAAAAGATGACGGCTCAGTTTGTGGAAGAGGTCAAAAGGAAAACAGACAATAATGACTATGCTGTTGATAATAACTACTACAATACTTACTTAAAAGATCGCTATGCATCGCTAAAAGATTCCAATAAAGATTTGAGCTACCTAGAGTCACCTGAATATTCAGATATGGAACTTTTCTTGACGGTTGCTAAAGAATTGGGCATTGAAGTTGAGGTTATTATTTTCCCAGTAAACGGGAAATGGAACGACTACACTGGTGTCTCAAGAGAGATGCGAGAAAAAACTTATAAAAAAATAGAAGATGTCGCAAAAAGCCATGGTGCAACCGTATTAAACTATGGAAACAGAGAGTATGATGATTACTTTTTATTTGACGTGATGCACGTTGGAGTGAAAGGATGGATGGAAGTTGAAAAAGAACTTTACAAATTTGCAAACCAAGCTAACTAACACTCATCGATTAATCTTGTGGACACTTTTTTTCTATACGGTTATCTTGAGCATCGTGATTTACTGTTTTGTGACCGATTTTTCGAATATTCAAGAATTTATCTATAGTGAATTCTAAGATTGTATACAAAAAGGCCCTGGAACTAGGCATAGCTAGTCTTCAGGGCTTTTATCTTATAGTTTATCAGCTATTTTTTGACTTAGAAATTGCCCAACCAAAGCCCCAATCAAGGCACCTACGAGGATGCTCGAAACAAAGAGAAGGATTTTGTCCAACTCTGGAGCGACCATGATACGGTCAATGTATTCTTGGGATTTCCCACGTGCAAGTAAGGTGGCCACGTAAGCTTTGGGACGGATCCACATGAGGAAGATAGGGCCACTTGTGCTAAAAGCAAAGACGAGGAAGGAGAGGGTGTTTTTGATTCGATCTCTGTAGTTTCCGAGACGAGCGATGGCATCTGCTGCAAGACCACAGGCGAGTCCTGGGAGAAAGGCACCAGCGCCATGTTTGCTCGCTAGGAAGAAAAGTGCCATAAAAAGTCCTAGAGTGGTGATAGCGCCAAAACGAGGGACCTTCGTCAAAAGAAGCATGTAGACACTGCCACCGACAAGGGCAGCAAAGGCAGGTGCGTAGAACATATTGCCTGTTTGGTCGACCAGGTGTCCTAGGAAGACTCCAATCCCTACACAGAGGAAATAGAGGACGACAGCTAAGAGGGTGGTTAAGATATTTTTCTTCATGAGAATCTCCTTGATGCGAATTAACAAAACCAATTGTATCACGCTTTTTGAGGATTGTAAATGGGAGTTCTATATTTTTGAAAACGCTTGAAATATGATATAATAGTTACATCGTTAGTTTAAGGAGAGTAGCATGGGAAAGTTTCTAGAATTCGTCTTTAATCGTATCTTTTTGGGAATGATTGCGACTGCTTATTTCTGGCTATTAACACTAGCAGGAGGAGTGATCTTTGGTTTGGCCCCAGCTAGTGCTACCCTGATGAGTTTGTATGCGGAACATGGTTATACCTATCGAGCCTACCATTTGAAGGAAGCTTGGGAATTGTATAAGAGCAATTTTGTCAAGAGTAATCTGGCTTTCTATAGTTTCGTGTTTGTGGATCTTGTCCTAGTTTATGGTTTGTATCTTCTAGTTCAATTGCCCCACCAGACGATTTTCCACCTTTTGGCGACCTTTCTCAACGTCCTTGTAGTTGCTCTTGTCTTTCTAGCCTATACTGTTTCCTTGAAACTTCAGGTGTACTTTGATTTGTCCTACCAAAATACCTTGAAACTGTCCCTTATCGGTATTTTTATGAGCTTACCTGCGATTGCCAAGGTTTTACTCGGGTCCGCTCTCCTTATAGGAGTTGGTTATTATATGCCTGCCTTGCTCTTTTTTGTAGGAATTGGAATGTGGCATTTCTTTATCAGTGATATGTTGGAACCTATTTATGAAAGTATCCATGAAAAATTGGCGACAAAATAGAATGAAGCAGTTTTGGCTTCACTCTCTTTTACGGATTTATAGTTTGGTTATGATCGTGGTCATTGCCAGTTTTGCGATTATGCTATCGTATGCTGACTGGGACTCGCGTGAGAAAGAGGCCCAACGGGTTGCAGAACGTGTGACCACTCGGACAGTGAGTGAAGTGGAATATTATCACAGAGAGTCAACTCAACTTGCTCAGTCTTTGGTTGAAAATCAGGCCCGCATCGAAGGAATTTACAAGTATTTCAGTCTCAGCACACCAGACTATTTCTATTGGCAATTAGAACGTAAAACTTCGCCTTATATCTCGGTTTCCCTGTATGAAAATATTGATGATCTCTATGTTCGGAATGATTTTGTGACTGGAGTGGCTATTGTTCTTCAGGACTATAAGGAAGTGTATGTTTCGACTAGAGAAAAACGCAGTGGGGAGAAAGTTCCTGCGGAGGGTTTTAAGCCGACAGCCAATAGTTTTGCCATTCCTGTTTCTGATCCTGTGTCTGACAAGGATTTAGGAGTGATCTATATCTCCCTATCCCCGGATGTTTTACATGGAGCTATTGACAATACAAGGGGCCATATCCCAATGGCTGTAACAGTAACTTCGCCTTTTGAGACTGAGATGTTCCATATTGGGGAGAAGGTATCAGCTGAGCGAGAAAACTGGTTTGTAGGTGTCACCTCTCACGGTTATCAGGTTCGAGTTGCTGTTCCTAAAAATTTTGTTCTTACAGGAACTTTGACGAGTTCAGCTGTCATTATTGGGCTAAGTATTCTCTTTATCATCATTTTGTACGTGACTCTTAGACAGACTTTTTCAAATTACCAAAAGCAGGTCGTAGACCTAGTAGATTCGATCGAGGTGATTGCTCAAGGAGAAGAAGGCCTTCGAATCGATACATCTGAAAAAGGCCAAGAGTTGCTTCTCATTGCAGAAACAACCAATGATATGTTGGATCGCCTGGAAAAAAATATCCATGATATCTATCAGCTAGAGCTCAGTCAAAAAGATGCCAATATGCGAGCCCTGCAAGCTCAAATCAATCCTCACTTTATGTACAATACTCTGGAGTTTTTACGGATGTATGCTGTCATGCAAAGTCAGGATGAACTGGCAGATATTATCTATGAATTTAGTAGCTTGTTACGCAACAATATCTCCGACGAGCGGGAAACCACGTTGAAGCAAGAGTTGGAATTTTGCCGAAAATATAGCTATCTCTGTATGGTGCGTTATCCTAAATCCATTGCTTATGGTTTCAAGATTGCACCAGAATTGGAAGAAATGAGGATTCCAAAATTTACACTCCAACCATTAGTAGAAAACTACTTTGCCCATGGTGTTGATCATCGCAGAACAGATAATGTCATCAGTATCAAAGCCTTGAAAGGCCAAGGATGCGTTGAAATTCTAGTAGTAGATAATGGTCGAGGAATGCCCGCTGAGAAACTAGCTAGCTTGCAAGAAAAATTAACTCAACGAAGTTTTGAACACGAGGCAAGCTATAGTGGGGAGCGGCAATCAATTGGAATAGTAAATGTACACGAACGCTTTGTTCTCTACTTTGGGGATCGCTACCAAATCAGTGTAGAGTCAGCTGAGCAAGAAGGTGTTCGTTACCATATCACTATCCAGGATGAATAGAAAGGGTAGAAATGTATAAAGTTTTATTAGTAGACGATGAGTACATGGTGACAGAGGGGCTCAAGCGATTAATCCCCTTTGAAAAATGGGATATGCAAGTCGTCGCAACAGCTAATCACGCAGATGATGCTTTGGACTACGTCAAGGGAAATCCAGTAGATGTGGTCATTTCCGATGTCAACATGCCAGATAAGACCGGACTTGAGATGATTAGGGAAATGAAAGAGTTACTTCCAGATACCTATTATATCTTGCTGTCTGGTTATCAGGAGTTTGAGTACGTTAAAAAAGCCATGAACCTTAGTGTCGTGGATTATCTGGTCAAGCCAGTAGACAAGGTGGAGTTGGGCAATTTATTAGAAAAAATTGCGAGCCAACTTCAGGAAAAGGTGGAGCAAAGCCAGACTCTTAGCCAAGAATTGGATGAAGAAGGCTTTGTCAACTTCTTAGCAGGTAAAGATAACTGGTGGATAGGTCTTTCCAAGGAAAAACAAGGTTCTTTCACAATTCCTTACTATGTTTTGGGGCAAGACTGGCAGATTTTCATCTCTGATCAACAGCTCGATGGCATCATCGTGACACCATTTGAAGCACCCTACCAGCAGTCCTTTGAGAATTGGAAGATCAACGCTGAAAAAGCCCTCTTCTACGGTTCAGTTAATCTAGAAAAATCCGAGAGTTTGTTTGCTTATTACGAGCCGATTTATCGGGTGATTATCCAAGGGAATATCAATCAAATCATCGAAGAATTAACCCTGCTAGAGAAGGTCGTCTTGGAAAATACCCCGCGCGTGGCCATCACGAAGCAGCTCTTCACTCAGTTTGTCATGGATGTCTTTCATTTGTTTGAACACCTAAAAGCAGATGATATGACCGAGATAGTCAAAGCTATCCATGCCATTAACACCTTTGAAGAATTGGTTGCCTATATCAAAGAAACCTTGACCAAGTTCTTTGGCCAGTATCGCATGAATGAAAATGTGGTGAGCGTTCTGGAGGTGATTGGGCGTGATTATCAGAAAGAGCTCTCACTTAAGGATATTAGCAAGGATCTCTTTATCAATCCTGTCTATCTCGGTCAGCTGATCAAGAGGGAAACCAACTCAACCTTTGCGGAATTGCTCAATAAACAGAGAATTAAGGCAGCGCAGCAACTCTTACTGTCGACCAGTGATAGCATCGAAGATATTTGCTATGCAGTTGGCTATAGTAATGTTGGATATTTCTATAAGGTTTTCCGTAAATTGTGCGGAAAATCACCGAAAGCTTATCGGAAACAAGTTGAAACTAGCTTGTAAAAGTTGTATTCCTGTACAAAAAATGCTATAATGTTCAAAATATCTTTTGGAGGAAAACATGAAAAAGAATCCTATTTATCTTTGGGTTTTGTTAGTCTTATCAGCCCTCATTTCATCTATGTCATTATTTGGAATCTTGAGTCCATTGCCAAGTAAAGATGTGCTTCGTGCTAGCCTGGCGAATAGCGGGACGCTTACTGCTCAGCAATTAGAAGACACAGTCAACTATACTTACCAAGTAACAGCGTCATCGCACTCTATTTTTAATACGTTGTTGATTGTTTTATCTGCAATTTTAGTTGTAGTAGCCTTTGTATTTCTAGTACGTAAAAATGTGCAATTCGCAAACTATGCTTATATTGGCTATGTTCTACTAGCGATTGTTGGTTTGGTTTATAGCTATATGAATGTTCAAGATGCGGTTCAATTAATCAAAGATTCTACCCTCGGCCTAGGAATGGGAGCATTTGCACAAGGAACGAATATTTTGTTCATCATTATCAATGTTCTCTTTTTAGCCTTAGTCTTTTACAAGATGTGGCGCCAACAAAAAGATTTGGCCGAAGAAGTCGAAGCAGAAGAAGTTGCCTAAGTATTGACAAAAAAGGACTATCAAGTTACAATCTTGTTAGTTCTTTTTAAATCGTAAACAAAAAATCGAGGTCAACATGAAAAAAATATCCCTAGTGTATATCAGTCTGAGTGGGAATACAGAGAGTTTTGTAACCCGACTCAAGGACTATCTCTTGTCTCAGTATGAGGGAATTGAGGTCCAAAAAATCCATATCAAGGATTTGGTCAAGGAAGGCCAAGAATTCTTTGAAATGGAACATCCCTATGTCGCTTTCTTGCCGACCTATCTGGAAGGTGGAAATGGTGTCGATAACGGCGATGTTGAGATTCTAACGACTCCAGTGGGCGACTTTATCGCTTATGGAGACAATGCTAGTAAGTGTTTTGGGGTAGTGGGATCTGGTAATCGCAATTTTAACAATCAATACTGCCTAACAGCCAAGCAGTACAGCCAGCGTTTTGGTTTCCCCGTTCTAGCAGATTTTGAAATGAGAGGCATGCTGGGAGATATTAAAAAAGTCGCAGCAATCATTGCAGACTTGTATGAGTTAGAGACAGAAAAATAAAGTAGTACTGAGGGGCAGTTGAGATTTTCAACTGCTTTTGAGTATGCAAAAAGCACCCTGTCAGGGTGCCATTTTATAAACTATCCTGCTTTTCCGATGGCAAGTGCATAGATAAAGAAGATAGCGAAGCCAAAGAGGAAAATCAATCCTGCGATAGCGAGGAGTTTTAGCCAAGAAGGAAGATTTTTATTCTCACGTGTCACCAATACATAGTTCAAAAGAGCGAAGAATGGTGTTGTCAGGAAAGAACCGATCATGGCAAAGCGAAGCATGGTGGAAACTTGACCAGCAAAGAATTTAATAATTACGATACCAATGATAGCGGTAATGGTCATCCAGATGTTCAAAGATTTGCGAGAATCCTCTTTTTGACGAATCAAGAGTCGCAGCGATTCCTGATTGACACGAGAGTAGCCATCGATAACGGTGATGACCGTTCCAAAGATACAGAGAAAGGCGATAAAGGTGATCAAATAACGGGACCATTCTCCAAGAACAGAGGCATACATACCCACAAATTGAGAAATGTACTTGGCTGAAGCTGCTTCAACTGCTTGTCCTGTAGGATACTGAATCAGTGCTCCTAGTGCCACGAAGAATACAGCTAGGATAGCAGTTCCAATGTAACCAACGTTAAAGTCGAAAAGGGCGTCCGCTGTATTAAAGTTGACGGTCTTTTTCTTTTCAGCAGACCAGAGTGAATTGACGGCTGAAATTTCAATAGGGGCAGGCATCCATCCTAAGAGGGAAACGATAAAAGGGAGTGCCGCCATTTGCCAAGGTGTCTTTTCGACAAAATCAGAGCTGTATTCTGGATGTTTAATTGCTGCAATGATAACTGCAAGAACAGTTGCAATGGTCAAAGCAGACATGATCCATTTTGCCATACCATCTAATAGTTTGTAGCCACCAAAGAGTAGCATGGCCCAAATGACTGCAACAAGGATAAGGGACCACTGAGTGATGCTAAGTCCAATCATTGGGAAGGCGCTAGCGATGATGGCTGAGCAAAGGATAGCGACTCCAGCTGTATTAACCATAGCAGAGAAGACATTGAGGACAAAGAAAATCCAGAGATAGATTTTTCCTTTTTCAGCATAGCCTTCTACCAAGGTTTTACCAGTGTCGGCAGTATATTCGGCACCAAAACGGAAAAATGGATATTTAAAAACATTGGCCAAGATAACCAAGAGGAGTAGTGACCACCCATAAGAACCACCAGCTTGAGTAGAGGATACAATGTGAGAACCTCCAACGGCAGCAGAAGCCATTAGGATTCCTGGCCCCATTGCCTTTAGTTTGCTTGCCCAGGTTGACTGGTTTGATAACGTAACTTGTGACATAATAAACACTCCTATTTTTGAATTTTCAGAATAATCTGAATAGATAGCTACTATTCTACAAAAATCTTAAAGGAAATGCAAGACCATTTTGAAAAAATATAGAAAATTACAGAAAACTTTACATGCATTAATGAAATTTCTCCAAGGAGAATATGGTAAGCCTAAAAAATCCGAGAAGAAAGCTTCTCGGATTTTGATTATTTCAATTGATCTGTGACGTCTTTTGAGAGCAACATTCCCAGACGGTAAGTTTTATTGATATGTGCAATGACATCATTGATATTTTCAGTCGTGTGAATTTTCTCTTTGATGTCAGACCTAAATGTCTCGTCCTTCAAAAGTTGCTCTTGGTAGAGTCTTTGAAGTCTTTCCTTCTCGTACTTATTGAGCAGAAAAAGGAAAACCAAGCTAAGTACAACGAGGATATAAGCATATTGGCTCATAAGGAATCTCCCAGTGTGATAAAGAAATAGTAAAAGTGAATAAATTGTTTCATTGAAATGCTACAATGCCGAACACAATATAAATGTTATTTTGCCTCAATCTTTCAGATTGCTTTCAAGTAATTTAAAAGATTACGACATGAGCCTAACCAAATCGATATTATTTGGTCTGGTGAATTAGTAAAGCGTTTGGGCAACTCGTACTGGTTACGACGTAAAGAAACATAAATCGACAATATTTATGTTTCTTTACTAGTGAAGCGCCTAGCCAAAGTCCGAATAGGATTTGGCGTTAGTTACTTAGATTGCTTTGCAATCAAGTAACTTTGGCGATTTACATCTTCTCTGGCGCTTCTACTCCGAGCAAACGAAGGTCTTCTTTGAGGACCACTGCGGTTGCGTAGCTGAGTGCTAGACGACTGTCGCGCTCAGGACTTTCATCTAGGATACGTGTATGTGCATAATATTTGTTAAAGGCTTGAGCCAGACTAATCGCAAATTTCGCAATGATAGAAGGTTCAAAGTTATCTGCTGCACGATTGATAATACGTGGAAAGTCTTGGAGTAGTTTTATGATTTCCCAGCTTTCAGCATCATTCAGGCTGTAGTTGCCAACTGTATCTGGCTTGAAATCGGCTTTGCGCAAGATAGATTGGATACGAGCGTAGGCGTATTGAACGTAAGGTCCAGTTTCCCCTTCAAAGGATACCATAGCTTCAAGGTCGAAGTCATATCCATTTGTACGGTCGGTCTTAAGATCATAGAACTTGATAGCCCCAACTCCAACAGCGTGGGCAGCCTGGTCTTTATTTTCTAACTCAGGATTTTTCGCCTCGATTTGGGCCTTGGCACGACTAACAGCCTCAGCGATAGTCGGTTCTAGCAAGATGACATTTCCTTTACGGGTAGAGAGTTTTTTCCCTTCTTTTGTTACCAATCCAAACGGAACATGGACAATGTCTTGGCTCCAATCGTAGCCCATCTCTTGTAGTACTGCCTTGAGTTGTTTGAAGTGGGCAGATTGCTCTTGACCAACAACATAGATGGATTTTGCAAATTGGTATTCCTTTTTACGGTAAAGGGCTGCAGCCAAGTCTCGTGTGATATAGAGAGTTGCACCATCAGATTTTTTGATAAGGGCTGGATGTTCAATTCCATATTTCTCAAGATTGACAACTTGAGCCCCTTCTGACTCAACAAGAAGTCCTTTTTCAGCGAGAATGTCTACAACAGCATCCATCTTATCGTTGTAGAAGGCTTCTCCGTTGTAGCTGTCAAATTCGACTTGTAATTCATTGTAAAGGCGGTTGAATTCCACTAAACTTTCATCACGGAACCATTGCCAGAGAGCTAAGGCTTCCTCGTCTCCATTTTCCAGTTTGCGGAACCATTCGCGTGCTTCTTCATCCAAGCTAGGGTCTTTTTCAGCTTCAGCATTGATGCGAACGTAGAGTTTAAGAAGTTCATCGATTGGATGCGCTTTAACGGCTTCCTCATTTCCCCATTTCTTGTAGGCAACGATCAGCATTCCAAACTGTTTGCCCCAGTCTCCCAAATGGTTGACCTTGACCGTTTGATAGCCGATTTTTTGGAAAATATGTGACAAGCTATCTCCGATAACCGTTGAGCGCAAGTGACCAATAGAGAATGGTTTTGCGATATTAGGACTAGACATGTCGATAACGATATTTTCTTTCTTGCCAATGGTTTGGTCGGCATAGTGCTCTTTTTCAGTGATAACATCCTGTAATACCTGAGCCGAAATAGCAGATTTATCAAGGAAAAAGTTGACGTAAGGTCCTGTAGCAACAACCTTTTCAAAGGCTTGACTATTGATTTTTTCAGCAATATCTGTTGCAATCATTTGAGGAGCTTTACGCTCGACTTTTGCTAGAGAAAAGGCAGGGAAGGCGATGTCTCCCATTTCTGAGTTTTTAGGTGTTTCCAGTAAATTTAAAATAGCCTCTTGGTCCAGGCTATCAACGACGCTAGCCAACTCGCTAGCAATCAATTCTTTTGTATTCATAAGGGCTCCTTTTGGGCTTTTTTACTATTTTAACACAATTTACTACATTTTTTGAGAAAGAAAAGAATTTTTTTGAATTATCTAGTTTTTTTGGTATAATGTAGTTATAAAATAAATGTAAAACTTGTTATAAATATTCACTTAAGAGGATAATATGAGAAAAAGAGAACGGCATCAATTGATTAAAAAGATGATCACCGAAGAAAAACTTGGGACACAAAAAGAGATTCAAGATCGTTTAGAAGCTCGTAATGTTTATGTGACACAAACGACTTTGTCGCGTGATTTGCGTGAAATCGGCTTGACCAAGGTTAAGAAAAATGATATGGTGTATTATGTACTAGCAAATGAGACAGATAAGATTGATTTAGTTGAGTTTTTGTCTCATCACTTAGAAGGTGTTGCAAGAGCAGAGTTCACCTTGGTACTTCATACCAAACTTGGGGAAGCTGCAGTCTTAGCAAACATTGTAGATGCAAACAAGGATGAATGGATTTTAGGAACGGTTGCTGGTGCTAATACCTTATTGGTTATTTGTCGAGACCAGCACGTTGCCAAGCTGATGGAAGATCGTTTGCTAGATTTGATGAAAGATAAATAAGGTCTTGGGAGTTGCTCTCAAGACTTATTTTTAGCAAGGAGAGATGGAAAATGGCAACAGAAAAGCTATCACCCGGCATGCAACAGTATGTGGATATTAAGAAACAATACCCAGATGCTTTTTTGCTTTTTCGAATGGGTGACTTTTACGAGTTGTTCTATGAAGATGCAATTAATGCAGCGCAAATTTTGGAAATTTCCTTAACAAGTCGGAATAAAAATGCAGAAAATCCGATACCCATGGCGGGCGTCCCTTATCATTCTGCCCAACAGTATATCGATGTTCTGATTGAGCAGGGCTATAAAGTCGCCATTGCAGAACAGATGGAAGATCCCAAACAAGCGGTTGGTGTTGTTAAGCGAGAGGTGGTCCAGGTCATCACACCTGGAACGGTCGTTGATAGCAGTAAGCCAGACAGTCAGAACAATTTTTTGGTTGCCATAGACCGTGATGGCAATCAGTTTGGTCTGGCTTATATGGATCTGGTGACAGGTGATTTCTATGTGACGGGGCTATTGGATTTCACGTTGGTTTGTGGGGAAATCCGTAACCTCAAGGCTCGAGAAGTGGTGCTGGGTTATAACTTGTCTGAGGAAGAAGAACAAATCCTTAGCCGTCAGATGAATTTGGTGCTTTCTTATGAGAAAGAAGGCTTTGAGGATATTCATTTACTAGATTCACGTTTGGCAGCTGTGGAGCAAGCGGCAGCTAGTAAGCTCCTCCAGTATGTTCACCGGACCCAGATGCGGAAATTGAACCATCTCAAACCAGTTATCCGCTATGAAATTAAAGATTTCTTACAGATGGACTATGCGACCAAGGCTAGTTTGGATTTGGTTGAGAATGCCCGTTCAGGTAAGAAGCAGGGGAGTCTTTTCTGGCTTTTGGATGAAACCAAAACGGCTATGGGTATGCGTCTCTTGCGTTCTTGGATTCATCGTCCCTTGATTGATAAGGAGCGAATCGTCCAGCGTCAAGAGGTGGTGCAGGTCTTTCTTGACCATTTCTTTGAGCGTAGCGATTTGACAGACAGTCTTAAGGGTGTTTATGACATCGAACGTTTGGCTAGTCGGGTTTCTTTTGGCAAGACCAATCCCAAGGATCTCTTGCAGTTGGCGACTACCTTATCTAGTGTGCCACGGATTCGAGCGATTTTAGAGGGAATGGAGCAACCTGCCCTGGCCTATCTTATCAAACAGTTAGATGCCATCCCGGAGTTGGAGAGCTTGATTAGTGCTGCCATTGCTCCTGAAGCTCCTCACGTGATTACGGAAGGTGGCATTATCCGTACGGGATTTGATGAGACCTTAGACAAGTACCGTCGTGTGCTCAGAGAAGGGACTAGCTGGATTGCTGAGATTGAGGCTAAGGAGCGGGAAAACTCTGGCATCAGCACGCTTAAGATTGACTACAATAAAAAGGACGGCTACTATTTCCATGTGACCAATTCGCAACTGGGAAATGTGCCAGCCCACTTTTTCCGCAAGGCAACGTTGAAAAACTCAGAACGCTTTGGTACCGAAGAATTAGCCCGTATCGAGGGGGATATGTTGGAGGCGCGTGAGAAGTCAGCCAATCTAGAATATGAAATCTTTATGCGTATCCGTGAGGAAGTCAGCAAGTACATCCAGCGTTTGCAGGCTTTAGCCCAAGGAATTGCGACAGTTGATGTCTTGCAAAGTCTCGCAGTTGTGGCTGAAACCCAGCATTTGATCAGACCTGAGTTTGGAGAGGATTCACAAATAGGTATCCAAAAAGGGCGCCATGCTGTCGTCGAAAAGGTCATGGGAGCTCAGACCTATATTCCAAATAGTATCCAGATGGCAGAAGATACCAGTATTCAGCTGATTACAGGGCCCAACATGAGTGGGAAGTCAACCTACATGCGCCAGTTAGCCATGACTGCGGTTATGGCCCAGCTGGGTTCTTATGTGCCGGCAGAAAGCGCCCATTTGCCTATCTTCGATGCTATCTTTACCCGTATCGGAGCAGCAGATGACTTGGTTTCAGGTCAATCAACCTTTATGGTGGAGATGATGGAGGCCAACAATGCCATTTCGCATGCGACCAAGGATTCCTTGATTCTCTTTGATGAATTGGGACGCGGAACTGCAACTTATGACGGAATGGCTCTGGCCCAATCCATCATCGAATACATCCATGAACATATCGGAGCCAAAACTCTCTTTGCGACCCACTACCATGAGTTGACCAGTCTGGAGTCCAGCTTGGAACACTTGGTCAATGTCCACGTGGCAACCTTAGAACAGGATGGACAGGTCACCTTCCTTCACAAGATCGAACCAGGACCAGCTGACAAATCCTATGGTATCCACGTTGCTAAGATTGCTGGCTTGCCAGCAGAACTTTTAGCAAGGGCGGATAAGATATTGACTCAACTGGAGAATCAAGGGACGGAAAGTCCTGCTCCCATGAGACAAACAAGCGCTGTTACTGAACAGATGTCACTCTTTGACGCGCCTGCAGAGCATCCTATCCTAGCAGAATTAGCTAAACTGGATGTATACAATATGACACCGATGCAGGCTATGAATGTCTTGGTCGAGCTCAAACAAAAGTTATAAAAAAATCCCACTCACATTTTTGTGAGTGGGATTTTCTCTATTACTTTTTATGGGCCAAGAGTTGATTGATGTGGTCTACTTTTTTAGCTTCTCTTTTATAGAGAATAGTCCAGATGATGAGGTAGACAATCGCAAACTCTGGAATAAGCTGGAGATAGAAGGTCCAGTGGAAGGGGAACCAACCAGCCAGAGTTGCTAGTGGAACAAAGCCAGCCAGCATGAGGAAGAAATGGGAAAGTGTGGCACGGAGCAAGCTCCAGTCACGGCTGAATAAACGACTGCCAAAGCTAAAGAGAACACCGATAGCTGACCAGATGACCATACAGTAGAGCAAGACTAGAGCACCGTGAACCTGATGTTGAGCCATCGCTTGGCCGATAAGAGACTCGGGGCTTAGTGGGGCATAGGTATTTGGTGCATAAATGAGTGAAAAGAGGATAGAGAGGATGAGGCCGATAAGTACACCAGCGGCTGCATCGTGAAAGATTTGTTTTTTCATAGTTCTAATTTCTCCTTGATGGTTTTTAGGTAACGGCGTGAAGAGTAGGTGAAGCTTTCATTTTTTAAGAAAATTTCAACCAGACCGTTGGGCGTGAGCTTGAGATGAGAGATGGAGTCGATATTGACGATTTCTGATTGGGAAATTTGGATAAATGTGGTCGGCAGAATGTCAAGAACTTGATAGAGACGCAAATCAATAGTGTAGGTATGAGATGCAGTTTCTGCAAGAACCTTGCGATTCTCGATATAGAAGCGTTGAATCTTGCTAATCTTAACTAGATAGACCTGGTCATCAATCTTTCCTTTGATTGTTTCTTTTTGGTCAAGATTTTCTGCGAACTCGATGACTTTCTGGACTTTTTCGGTCGGCTGAGGAGTTTGGACAATCAGCTTTTCCTCCTCATAAGTCTCCTTAATCTGTAGTTCTACTTTCATAAATTTCCCTCCTTACATTTCATACAAAATTGTGATCACTTCCTGTACACCTTTATTAAACACTATTTTACGACCCATGGCAAGAGCTTTTGTCTATGTGGAGAGATTTGGAGTCTATGTGGTATTTGCTTTTTCTGGTAACATCTGAAATATGGTATAATAGCACTAATCAATTTCTAGGAAAATAGATACAGAAAGGGGCTGAAAGATGTCTCATATTATTGAATTGCCAGAAGTGTTGGCAAACCAGATCGCGGCAGGAGAGGTCATTGAACGTCCTGCCAGTGTGGTCAAAGAGTTGGTAGAAAATGCCATTGATGCGGGTTCTAGCCAGATTATCATTGAGATTGAGGAAGCTGGTCTTAAGAAGATTCAAATCACAGATAATGGCCATGGAATTGCCCACGATGAGGTTGAGTTGGCCTTGCGTCGACATGCGACCAGTAAGATAAAAAATCAAGCAGACCTCTTTCGGATTCGGACGCTTGGTTTTCGTGGTGAAGCCCTGCCCTCTATCGCTTCTGTCAGTGTCTTGACTCTGTTGACGGCGGTGGATGGTGCGAGTCATGGGACCAAGCTCGTTGCGCGTGGGGGAGAAGTTGAGGAAGTCATCCCAGCGACTAGTCCTGTGGGGACCAAAGTTTGTGTTGAGGACCTCTTTTTCAATACACCTGCCCGTCTCAAGTATATGAAGAGCCAGCAAGCGGAGTTGTCTCATATCATTGATATTGTTAACCGTCTGGGATTGGCTCATCCTGAGATTTCTTTTAGTTTGATCAGTGATGGCAAGGAAATGACACGGACAGCAGGAACTGGTCAACTGCGACAAGCCATCGCAGGAATTTATGGTTTGGCGAGTGCAAAGAAGATGATTGAAATTGAGAACTCTGATCTAGATTTCGAAATTTCAGGTTTTGTTTCATTGCCTGAATTGACACGAGCAAATCGTAACTATATCAGCCTCTTCATCAATGGCCGTTATATCAAGAACTTTCTACTCAACCGTGCTATTCTTGACGGTTATGGAAGCAAGCTCATGGTAGGGCGTTTTCCACTGGCTGTCATTCACATCCATATCGATCCTTATCTGGCTGATGTCAATGTTCATCCAACCAAGCAAGAGGTGCGGATTTCTAAGGAAAGAGAGCTGATGGCACTTGTCTCAGAAGCTATCGCAAAGAGTCTTAAGGAACAGACCTTGATACCTGATGCTTTAGAAAATCTTGCCAAGTCGACCGTGCGTAATCGTCAAAAGGTAGAGCAGACCATTCTCCCACTCAAAGAAAATACGCTTTACTATGAACAAACAGAAGTAACAAGACCGACTCAAGTTGAGGTTTCAGACCATCAAGTAGGCTTGACTGAAGAAAGACAGGATTTAACCCTGTTTGCCAAGGAAACCTTGGACCAGTTGACCAAGCCTGCAAAACTGCATTTTGCAGAGAGAAAGCCAGCTAGCTATGACCAACTAGACCATCCAGAGTTGGACCTTGCTAGTCTCGATAAAGCCTATGATAAGCTGGAGCGAGAAGAATCATCAAGCTTTCCAGAATTGGAATTTTTCGGACAGATGCACGGGACTTATCTCTTTGCCCAGGGGCGAGATGGACTCTATATCATTGACCAGCATGCAGCTCAGGAGCGGGTTAAGTACGAGGAATACCGTGAAAGCATCGGCAATGTTGACCAGAGTCAGCAGCAACTCTTAGTGCCCTACATCTTTGAATTTCCTGCGGATGATGCCCTTCGTCTTAGAGAAAGAATGCCTCTCCTAGAGGAAGTAGGTGTTTTTCTAGCAGAGTATGGAGAAAATCAATTTATCCTGCGTGAACATCCTATTTGGATGGCCGAAGAGGAAATCGAATCTGGTATCTATGAGATGTGCGATATGCTCCTCTTAACTAAAGAAGTTTCGATCAAGAAATACCGAGCAGAGCTGGCTATCATGATGTCCTGCAAGCGGTCGATCAAGGCCAATCACCGTATCGATGACCATTCAGCCAGACAGCTCCTTTATCAGCTTTCTCAATGTGATAACCCCTACAACTGTCCACACGGACGTCCCGTTTTGGTGCATTTTACCAAGTCAGATATGGAAAAAATGTTCCGACGCATTCAGGAAAATCATACGAGTCTTCGTGAGTTGGGGAAATATTAAGAACACAAAAAGCCTTTGTTCCTTTTGAACAAGGCTTTTTAGTTTTTCTAAGGTGGGAACTTGATTGGACATGGGCAACTTGACACGATATTTACACTTGCTTGACAAGACCAGTTCTATAAAAATGTTGTGAAAACTGAATTAGGTGATTCCAGGCTTTGTAGAATCGTCGTTGTCTGAAGGAGTCTCAAGACCAATGACCTTATCAAGATAACGTTGTTTGGTTTTGAGAACCTTATTGATAGCGACAGCAGAAGCGATTAAGAGAACGAAGGTTAGCCAGATCCAAGCGGTGAATTCAGCTGGAAAACTAGAACCGGCTAAAAAGAGATAGATAGCCAGAGCCAATACAAAAATATAAATCACCTGCCAAAGACCAAAGGATTTAACCTTTTTATAGTAGTTGTCTTTGTCTTCCTCCAAAATCACTGCTGTGGAAACTTTTTCAATGCTTTCATCCAGTAGTAGATAGTCAGTTGTCACTTGAAAAATCTTGCTTATTTCAATGATTTTTTCGATTTCAGGAAGGACTTGTCCAGACTCCCATTTGGAGATGCTTTGCCGAGAAACATTGATTTGTTCTGCTAGCTTTTCTTGGGACCAACCTTTTTCCTTTCGGAGTTCAAATAGTTTTTCTGCGAGTTTCATCATTCTATCCTCCTTTTTCTACTTCTATCCTAACAATTTTTACTTATAAAGAGAATACAATCTCCTGTACAATTTGTCAACCACCGGTTGCACTTGTGTTTGCAGTTTTCAGCAAAAAAATATGATATACTAGGTAAGAAAAAGCGAAGAAATTATGAAAAAGGAATGAAAGATGAAAGAATTTTTTGCCCTCCCCAAGCAAATTCAAATGCGGGAATGGATGAGCTTTGTAGCACGGATTTTAGAGAGTGCCATTACTCCTTTTATGGCCATGTACTATGTTCAATATTTTGGAGCCTTTTGGGCGGGGTTATTGATGATCACAACCAAACTCATTGGTTTTTTAGCTGGGCTGTATGGTGGACATTTGGCGGATCTTTGGGGACGTAAGAAAGTCATTGACTGGGGAAACTTTGGTCTTGCGAGTGGCTACTTTCTTGTGCTGCTGGCAAATATGCCTAATCATATTTTTCCCTTTTTGACTTTTGTCGGAATGTTGCTGGCAGAGACCGCAGGAACTTTCTCTTGGCCGGCTATTGATGCGATGATTATTGATTTGACCGACGAGCAAAATCGCCGTTTCGTTTATACGATTAGTTATTGGTTTGTCAATGTATCCGTTATGTTAGGAGCAGGGCTTGCAGGTTTCTTTTACGACCACCATTTTTTTGAGTTGCTTCTGGTTTTGACGGTAATTAGCTTCTTGAATTTTTTCCTCGCTTGGAAATATTTTTCAGAAAGCAAGCCAGCTAATCTGGTCTTTGAGCATGGTAGCAGTCCTTTGGCAACTGTGAAAAATTATGCTTCTGTTTTTCAGGACAAAATTTTCCTACTTTATACGTTAGGGACTGTATTTAATGGTGTTATCTGGTTGCAAATTGACAATTATATACCCGTTCATTTGAAAGAGTCATTCATCGCGAGTAGTATTTTCGGTATTCATATTTCAGGAGCTAAGATGCTCAGTATCATGGTCTTTATCAATACCCTGATTATTGTTTGCTTCATAACGACTGCCAATCGTTTGACCAAGGAAATGAAGCTCATACCGCAGTTTTTATTGGGAAGTATTATCTTTGACTTGGGTATGCTTTTCACCATTGTCTTCAGGAGTTTCTGGGCTCTGTTTTTGCTAGCCATTCTCTATACTATGGGGGAACTCATCTGCATGCCGCCAAGCCAAGTTTTGCGGGCGGAAATGATGAATGAGAATAAGCTCGGAACCTACTCAGGTTTCCTTAATATGGCGCAGCCTTTAGCGTCTATTTTAGCGGGGGCGATGATTTCTATCAGCGCTGCAACAGGTGCTGTAGGTGTTTGGCTCGTTTTTATTGTGTGTGCAGTACTTGGGTTGCTTCTTATCATCAGAGCAGCGCATTTACAAGGAATTGCAAATCAATTATAGAAAGTGAAAATTATGTACGAATATCTAAAAGGAATCATTACCAAAATCACTGCTAAATACATCGTCCTAGAAGCTAACGGTATCGGCTATATCCTGCATGTGGCCAATCCTTATGCCTATTCAGGTCAGGTGAATCAAGAAACTCAGATTTATGTGCACCAAGTTGTCCGTGAGGATGCCCATCTGCTTTACGGCTTTCGTTCAGAAGACGAGAAGAAGCTCTTTCTCAGCTTGATTTCGGTCTCAGGGATTGGTCCTGTGTCAGCTCTTGCTATTATCGCTGCCGATGACAATGCTGGCTTGGTTCAGGCGATCGAGACTAAGAACATCACCTACTTGACCAAGTTCCCTAAAATTGGCAAGAAAACAGCCCAACAGATGGTGCTGGACTTGGAAGGCAAGGTAGTCGTGGCTAGTGATGACCTTCCTGCCAAGGTGGCAGTGCAAACCAGCGCTGAAAACCAAGAACTGGAAGAAGCTATGGAAGCCATGTTGGCACTGGGCTACAAGGCAACCGAGCTTAAGAAAATCAAGAAATTCTTTGAAGGAACGACAGACACAGCTGAGAACTATATCAAGTCGGCCCTTAAGATGTTGGTAAAATAGGAGATTTTTATGACAAAACGCTGTGGTTGGGTTAAAATGAACAACCCATTATATGTGGCCTATCATGATGAAGAGTGGGGTCAACCCCTTCATGATGACCGTGCTCTTTTTGAGTTGCTTTGTTTGGAAACTTACCAGTCGGGTCTATCTTGGGAAACGGTACTAAACAAACGCCAAGGATTCCGAGAAGCATTTCATGGCTATCAAATTCAAGAGGTCGCGGAAATGACAGATGGGGAGTTGGAAGCCATGTTAGAGAATCCAGCCATCATTCGAAATCGAGCCAAGCTCTTTGCGACACGTGCCAACGCCCAAGCATTTTTGCAAGTCCAGAAAACCTACGGCTCTTTTGACGCTTATCTCTGGTCCTTTGTTGAGGGAAAAACGATCGTGAATGATGTTCCTGACTATCACCTAGCACCTGCTAAAACAGCCTTGTCTGAAAAGTTGTCTCAAGATCTCAAAAAACAAGGCTTCAAGTTTACAGGTCCAGTCGCAGTTTTGTCTTTTCTACAGGCGGCAGGCCTGGTTGATGACCACGAGAATGATTGCGAGTGGAAAAACGGAAATTAGTGAGTCCAAGCGTCTAACTATCTGAGAAAATAGAAAAAGCTGAGAAAATTATCTCAGCTTTTTGATTATATGCTAGTAACTTTTATAGTGCAGTAAGAAATGTCAGTCCACCTAAGACAACGCCAGCTGAGTTTGGAATAATTAGTATCCAATCCTTCTTAGGCTCTTTTGTCCATCCGTAAATAACCCAAATTAAACAAGATACTGCTGCGGATAAAGGCTGGAATGGTTGAGCTTTGTTGCCTTGTAAATTGGCAAAAATTTGTGGGATGTAGGCGATAAATACAATAATCCCGATAAAGGCTCCAATTGAACCGACAATTTGATTTATTTTTTGTTTAGTCATATACACCTCCTCTAAAAAGATATCATAGAAATAAGCAAAATGCAATAAATTCAGACACAAATTGTAACGAAAATCAATACCAAAGCACAAAAATGGAGAAATTGTTTATTTTTTGTTATAGTCAAAGCGAATGACTTGCTTCTGTGTATCCACATAAGCGTGAACGCCAAAGGGTACAATGGCTCTTGGTGTGGCGTGACCGACATTCAGATTATAGACAATCGGGATATTGCTGTCAATGATATCCAATAGTGCTTCCTTGTAGTCGTCATAGAAGGTTTCATCCATTGGCTTTCCGACCAAGAGTCCACTGATAACCCCAAATATCCCCGTGTCCTTTAAAGTCCGCAACATTTTTTTGAAATCATCAGGTTCAGGCTTTTCTTCGCTTGTTTCTAGTAAGAGAATCTTTCCTTCCCAGTCACATAAGTCAGGGAAGAGTCGGTACTCTTGGCAGAGGTCCGTGCTGTCTGCGTATCGAGAATTGTCAAAGATATCATAGAGGGACTCAAGACAACCACCGAGGATTTCTCCCTCAAACTGGGCATTGCCTTGTAACAAGTCAAAACCTGTATTTGCATGGCTGACACGAGGTGTTCCCAAGGCATTGGGACTAAAATCAGTCCGTTCCTCATACCAAAGGTCGCTAGGGCGGATTTCTGAGATTCTCCCAGTCTCGATCAATTCTTTAAAGTAGTGAAGGCTATAAGATAACATCTCCTTGTCTAACTCACAAATGTCCGCTAGAAATGATTGGCCGTAAAAAGTCTTGATTCCTAGTTTGTGTAGCATAAGGTGGTTCATGGTCGTATCCGAGAAACCGAGAAAAATCTTTGGTTTGATAACCTTTTGTAGTTGGTCATTTTCAAAAAGATAAGGTAGCAAGCGATAGGTATCGTTTCCACCAATGGCGCATAGGATCATGTCGATACTATCATCAGAAAAGGCCTGAATCAAATCCTCTGCACGAGCTTCAGGATGTTCTTTGATAAAGTCCAAGCCCTTTAGCGAATGAGGCAAAAAGATAGGGTTGAGTCCGAGGTCCTTGAGACGTTGAATACCCAAGTCCACTTCGTGCTTGACAAAGTCTTCACCCATAGTCCCACTAGATAAACTTATAATACCAATAGTAGAAGTCATATATTATCCTCCTAAAAATAAATTGATTGTGCCTATTTTATCACAAAAGGTGAGAGAAAACTATAAGAATCAGACTCAGAAGTTCTGTTGGATATCAAGAAAGCAAGTGAAAAAGCAACCGCCTGTGCAGTTGCTTTTCGTTTTTCTAATCTCACTAGATATGAGTTACTTGGTCAACTCTTGATTATAGGAGAGGGCTAAATCAATCCAGTAAGGAAGTTCTTTTTGACCTTCGATATCTAGGTCTATATAGCCATGATAAGGTCGCCCTCTCATCAATGTAGTACGAGCTCCTGTTCGGGGTAGAACTTGCTTTTCCGTTTCTTTGCCAATTCTCACCATAACCAGCTCGTCCTTTCTGGAACTGACTGTAAGGACCATTTTCCCACGAATCATAAAGGCCAGGCCACCAAACAGTTTCTTTTCTTCTAACTCTTCTTCGAAAATTTGGGGAGGAAGTTTAAGTGCTAGAATTTTTCGAATCTGCTGAGCTAAGGATTGACTATATGCCATAGCTTTTCACTTTTCTTAATAACGTGATGGGCCCGCGCTTGCGCTTCGGATATTGAAACGTTTCTTGAGATAGAAGCGAAGGGCGAGAAGAGCAGCCCCTAGGATAGCCAAAGGCAATGGAGCAAGGACTGGATTGAGGTTGGCTGGTAGGAAGCTTGTTGCAAAGAAGACAACCAACCAAAGGACCATAGAAGCCAGGATAACGAGGATTGACTTCCAGAATGGAGGACGTTGGCTACGGTCAGTGTCCGGTCCATAGTACTGGTAGACAAAGTAGTACATCAAGTAGAAGGCAAGTCCTCCTACAAGCCCAACCAACAAGAGGGTAATCAATCCATAGCCAATGGCCTGATCTGTAGAGAAGAAGGTAGTCAGAGCGCTAACCAATGCAAAGAGACTGGTGATAAAAAGGGCTGAGTCCATAATCATGAGTTTTGGATCGTCATTTTCTTTTGGATGCTCTTTTTCGTATTGCTCCTTGACAGTGAAGCTATGAGCCCAGTGGGTTGGAGCCCCGTAGAGGGAACGTGCAGTCGTCCCTTTGGCTTGCTCTTCAAGGATTTGGGGGATGACTTCCTCAAAGACGGCCTTGATTTCAGCGTCTGTTTTACCATCTTTGATAAATTGTTGGGTAGCGATATGGATAAACTCTTGGTTTTTTTTGGTTAGTTTTTGTAAATCAATCTGAGACATAGGGATTCCTCTTAGAACCATTTTTTATGGATGAGATAGAGAGTGAGCGAAACACTCATAGCAAAGGCGATAAAGACGATTAACCAGAAGGCGTGTGGCTCACCGTTTAGAGGGATTTCATTATCCTTGAAGTTCATCCCATAGGCTGAGAAGATCATGGTTGGGACAGACATAACGATGGTCACGAGAGCCAGGGTCTTCATGATGTTGTTCTGGTTATTGGAAATGATAGAGGCAAAGGTCTCTGTCATAGAGTGAAGGACATTTCCATAGATATCTGCCATCTCGATGGCCTGTTGGGTTTCAATCAGGGTGTCTTCGAGTAGGTCTTCGTCTTCTAGGTATTTCTTGATATTGCTAGTTGCGCTAGTCAATTTCTTAATCACGCGCTCATTTGTCTTGAGGGAGGCTTTGAAATAGACGATGGTCTTTTCCAATTCCATGAGCTCGATCAGTTCTTCGTTTCGAGTAGACTTGTGAAGTTGACTTTCGATTTGTTCACTCTTACGGTCGATCGAACGAAGGGCCGTAAGGTAAAGTTCGGCGTTGCGGTAGAGAATCTGGAAGATAAAGCGTGAACGCATGAAGGTGTAGAAGTTGCGCAGTCTACGGTTGATAAAGACATCAAGAACAGGTAGTGATTCCAAGCAGGTAGTGATAATGGTTTCCTCGGTGATGATAATCCCTAGCGGAATCGTTACGTAGTAGGTGCGATTGTTTCTTTCCTCTGTGATGGGAACGTCCACGATGATCAAAGTATACTCGTCTTCGATGGTAATACGGGACATTTCTTCCGCATCGAGCGGTGCTCGAAGGTCGGCAATGTCAATGTCGAAGGCGTTAGCGATTTCCAACGATTCATTTTGTGTAGGATTGACGAGGTTGATCCAAGTACCCGGTTCAAGCGTGTCGATCTCTTTAAATTCAGTTGTTGTTGAGAGAAAAACTTGTTTCATATCCCCTATCCTTTCCTACTATTTCAGTGTTTGATTTTTTGCACCGTACTATTATACTACAAAATCGGCTTTTTGGGTAATAGAATTTCACATTTTTTGGTATAATGGAAAGCAATAATGGACTAGAAAGAACAAATATGCAAGATAAAATTGTGATTCATGGGGCGCGTGCCCATAACTTAAAAAATATTGATGTGGAGATTCCACGAGACAAGCTAGTCGTTGTGACTGGTTTGTCAGGGTCTGGGAAATCCAGTCTGGCCTTTGATACCCTTTATGCGGAGGGGCAACGTCGCTATGTAGAGAGTCTATCAGCCTATGCTCGACAATTCTTGGGCAATATGGAAAAACCAGATGTGGATGCCATTGATGGTCTCAGCCCAGCTATTTCCATCGACCAGAAAACCACCAGCAAAAACCCTCGTTCGACCGTGGGAACCACGACTGAAATCAACGATTATCTGCGTCTCCTCTACGCACGTGTGGGGACGCCTTACTGTATCAACGGGCACGGGGCTATCAAGGCTTCTTCTGTAGAGCAAATCGTGGATAAGGTCTTGGAATTGCCAGAACGTCAGCGCCTGCAAATATTAGCTCCTGTCATTCGTAAGAAAAAAGGGCAACATAAGAGCGTCATTGAAAAGATTCAGAAAGATGGCTATGTTCGTGTTCGTGTGGATGGGGAAGTTTATGATGTGACCGAAGTGCCAGAGTTATCCAAGAGCAAGCAACACAATATCGATGTTGTGGTCGACCGTATTGTCATCAAGGAGGGCATCCGTAGCCGTCTCTTTGACTCCATTGAGGCTGCCCTTCGTATCGCAGAAGGCTATGTGATTATTGACACTATGGACGATTCTGAGTTGCTCTTTTCTGAGCACTATGCCTGTCCAGTTTGTGGTTTTACTGTCCCAGAATTAGAGCCTCGACTCTTCTCCTTCAATGCTCCTTTTGGATCTTGTAGTGAGTGTGACGGTTTGGGCATCAAGCTAGAGGTGGATGTTGACTTGGTGGTTCCTGATACCAGCAAAACTTTGCGTGAGGGAGCCTTGGCACCTTGGAATCCTATCTCATCCAACTACTATCCAAATATGCTAGAGCAGGCCATGACAGCCTTTGGAGTGGATATGGATAAGCCTTTTGAGGACTTGTCAGAAGAAGATAAAAACTTGATTCTCTACGGGTCTGATGGCAAGGAATTCCATTTCCACTATGAAAATGAATTTGGCGGTGTGCGCGATATCGACATTCCTTTTGAAGGAGTAATTGGTAATATCAAGCGTCGTTACCATGAGACTAACAGTGACTACACCCGTACCCAGATGCGTCTCTACATGAATGAGCTAACCTGTGGAACTTGCCACGGCTATCGTCTCAATGACCAGGCCTTGTCTGTCCGTGTGGGTGGGGAGCAAGGACCACATATCGGTGAAATCTCAGACCTGTCTATCGCAGACCATTTGGAATTAGTGAGCCAGCTGACCTTATCTGAAAATGAAGCCATCATCGCCCGTCCCATTCTCAAGGAAATCAAGGATCGATTGACCTTCCTCAATAACGTAGGCCTCAACTATCTGACTCTGTCACGTTCGGCAGGAACCCTTTCAGGTGGGGAGAGTCAGCGTATTCGCTTGGCAACCCAGATTGGGTCCAACCTATCAGGTGTCCTTTATATCCTGGATGAGCCGTCCATTGGTCTTCACCAGAGGGATAATGACCGCCTGATTGCCAGTCTGAAGAAGATGCGTGACTTGGGCAATACTCTCATCGTGGTGGAACACGATGAAGATACCATGCGTGAGGCGGATTATCTGATTGACGTTGGTCCGGGTGCTGGTGTTTTTGGTGGGGAGATTGTTGCTGCAGGTACGCCCAAACAGGTGGCTCGCAACAGCAAGTCTATCACAGGCCAGTACTTATCAGGAAAACGAGCGATTCCAGTGCCTGAAGAGCGTCGTTCCGGAAATGGTCGTTTTATCGAGGTGACGGGTGCGCGTGAGAACAACTTGCAAAATATCACTGCTCGCTTCCCATTAGGAAAATTCATTGCGGTGACAGGTGTGTCAGGTTCAGGGAAATCGACCTTAATCAACAGCATCCTCAAAAAAGCTATTGCCCAGAAGCTCAACCGCAATTCAGACAAGCCTGGTAAATTCAAAACCATCACAGGGATTGAGCATGTCGATCGTCTGATTGATATTGACCAGAGTCCAATCGGACGGACGCCGAGGTCCAACCCTGCTACCTATACGGGAGTTTTTGACGACATCCGTGACCTCTTTGCCCAGACAAATGAGGCCAAGATTCGAGGCTACAAGAAGGGTCGTTTCAGTTTCAACGTCAAGGGTGGTCGTTGTGAAGCCTGCTCAGGTGACGGGATTATCAAGATTGAGATGCACTTCTTGCCAGATGTTTATGTGGCTTGTGAAGTCTGCCATGGAACTCGCTACAACAGTGAAACCCTAGAAGTTCACTACAAGGAAAAGAACATCTCGCAAGTCTTGGATATGACGGTTAATGATGCGGTGGAATTTTTCCAACACATTCCAAAAATTCAACGCAAACTCCAGACTATCAAGGATGTAGGGCTGGGCTATGTAACCTTAGGACAACCAGCTACCACCCTTTCAGGAGGAGAAGCCCAGCGTATGAAGCTGGCTAGTGAACTCCACAAACGATCGACAGGAAAATCTTTCTACATTCTCGATGAGCCGACGACAGGACTTCATACCGAAGACATCGCTCGTCTGCTCAAGGTCTTGGCTCGCTTTGTCGACGATGGCAATACAGTCCTCGTCATCGAGCACAATCTGGATGTTATCAAGACTGCAGACCATATTATTGACTTGGGACCTGAGGGCGGTGTCGGTGGTGGAACCATCATTGCAACAGGAACTCCCGAAGAAGTAGCGGCCAACGAAGCCAGCTACACAGGACACTATTTGAAAGGAAAGTTAAAATAAGATTTAAAAGGCTCTGCTTTTTTAGGCAGAGTCTTTTTTATAATAAATTACGAATTTTTTCTTTTATAAATGGGTTAAGAGAATAGTGTTTATCCAGATATTCTAGGAGTGCTTGAGCAGACTCAGAAATGCGTTCGTAACCTTGCAAAAAGTGAGGTAATTGCTTGGCTTCCTTTGGATAACCTTCTTCAAATCGTCTGTTGGTATTAAAGATATCTATAAAATTAGATTTAGAAGTTGTTTCCAAACTGATTAGTTCAGTCCAAAGCTTGACGGATCTGTTTTGTATTAAATCATAAGCAGCTAATTTTTCGCCTCGCTGATAGCGACCTAGCCCTAAATATAGATTACATAAAATTTCTCCCAACAGCCATTCACGATCTCTGTTTTCTTTTGATGGCAGTCTTTGTGGCTGACAGATTGTTTCATCAAAACCGACCTCCTTCCAGATAATCTTGCCTTCAGAGAAGGGAATGTTTACTAGTTCGTGAGCTTCAAAGACAGCAAATTCACAAAAAACATCATCTTCAAATAGAACTTTATGTCCGTCCACTGTATTTTGGTAGTGAAATGCAATTGGTTCTAGCTTACTTAACCAGGTTAGGTCTTGGATATAGGTCTGCTTGTAGCCATCTTTTACAATAACAAAGAAGTCTAAATCTGAGTACTGATCCAATCGTTCTCTTTCTGTTCCGCAAGAACCAAGCGCCAGCAAAGCTAGTGCTTGGTTCGAATCTTTTAGAGACTGACCAATCTCATCTAGTCTTTGTAACAGCAATTCTGTTTTATTCATATCGATACCTCATTCTTTCTTGTTTAACAGAAATTATACATTAAGCGCTTTCAAATGTCAATTTTATCTAATCTTAGCTATATAGATTGTATTATTTTCGATATTTTTTTGCTATAATAAATTAAATCATTTTATGGAGGTTTTCTCATGTTATCAAGAGTTGAAAAATTTGAAGTAGCCTTAAAACAGACAGAGTGTGATGCTGTCTTAGTAACCAATCTGAAGAATATTTACTATCTGACTGGTTTCAGCGGGACAGAGGCGACAGTTTTCATCAGTAAAAAGCGCCGGATTTTTCTGACGGATTCTCGTTATACTCTTATTGCCAAGGGCGTGGTTGAGGGCTTTGACATTGTGGAAACGCGCGATGCGGTTGGTGAAATTGCTAAAATTATAGCGGACGACAAGCTGGAAAAAATTGGCTTTGATGACGAGATTTCCTATGCTTACTTCAAGATGCTGGAAAGTGTGTTTGCTGGTCATGAGCTGGTTCCAATGACTGGTTTTATTGAAAATCTGCGGATGATCAAGGATGAGCAAGAAATCGCAACCATTCGTAGGGCCTGCCAGATTTCTGACCAAGCCTTCCTAGATGTACTGGATTTTATCAAGCCCGGTGAGACGACTGAGCTAGCCGTTATGAACTTTTTAGATGCCCGTATGCGCCAGCTAGGTGCTTCAGGTGCTTCTTTTGATTTTATCATCGCTTCGGGCTACCGCTCTGCTATGCCACATGGCGTGGCTAGTGACAAGGTCATTCAAAAGGGTGAAACCCTGACCATGGACTTTGGTTGCTACTACAACCACTATGTCAGCGATATGACGCGGACAGTTCATGTGGGGCAGGTGACAGATGAAGAGCGGGAGATTTATGATATTGTCCTGCGCAGCAATCAAGCCCTCATAGATGCAGCCAAGGCTGGTCTCAGTCGAATTGATTTTGACAGGATTCCGCGCCAGATTATTAACGATGCAGGCTACGGTCCTTACTTCAGCCACGGGATTGGACATGGGATTGGTTTGGATATCCATGAAATTCCTTACTTTGGCAAGTCAGAAGAGCCAATCAAGGCTGGCATGGTCTTGACCGATGAGCCGGGTATTTATCTGGATGGAAAATACGGGGTGCGTATCGAGGATGATATCTTGATTACGGATACAGGTTGCGAATTATTGACCCTTGCTCCAAAGGAATTAATTGTTATTTAAGAAAATTAAGATAAATCATTGACTTTTATATTTTAAAGGTTTATACTGATAGACGAAAACGGTAGGTGAGGCTACCATAGGGATACGGATGACTACCGCAAAGCAGTGGAGACACTACTCGTTGGTCAACAGTCCTGGTCGCGAAGGCCAAGACTAAGCTCATTTCATTGCCCTATGGAGTTAAAGCTTGAACGAAAAAACAGATAATTAGTTTTTTAATCCTGCCATTTTATGGTGGGATTTTCTACTGTTTTAGAACAAGGAAAGGAGACAAACGATGCAAATTGACGATCATCCAGAACCGCACATACACAGCCAATCGCTGATTTGTGTCGTTCTGCCCTTATAAAGTGATTGGTCTCTGTGTATGAAACACATCATTCATACAGATAGGAGAAACCAATGAAAACTACAAAAGAAAGATTAGCAACAGCTATTCACACATCTTTAAACGAAACTCTATCTTTTTATAAGACAAGTCTAACAGGCTTGACTGAAGAGCAGGTGGAGAAAAATCGTGACCTATATGGCGAAAACACCATCACCAAGGGTCAAGAAGACAGTATCCTCAAAAAGATTTACGAATCTATTATCAATCCATTTACAATCATCCTGCTGGTCATCGCTATGATCTCCATGGTGACCAATGTCTGGCTGGCGAAGCCTGGACAAGAAGATCCGACGACCTCTATCATCATCGTCGTTCTCGTTCTAATCTCTGGTGGCATACGCTTTGTCCAAGAACTGCGGAGTGACAAGGCTGCGACCAATCTATCAAAAATGATTGTGAACACTGCCACAGTTATCCGCGAAGGCCAGAGTTTAGAGGTCGCAATTGAAGATTTGGTCGTTGGAGATATAGTCAAGTTAAGTGCTGGGGACATGATTCCGGCAGACCTCATTTTAATTGAATCACGTGATTTCTTTGTCCAACAGTCTGGTTTGACAGGTGAGAGTGACTCGGTTGAAAAACTAGCCTTGTCAAAAATGAGTCAGTCAAACTTCGATAGTCTGCTAGAAGCAGAAGCGCTCGCCTTTATGGGAACCAACGTGATATCAGGAAGTGCCAAGGCTTTGATTCTAGCGGTCGGTGATGATACCATGATGGGAGAAATCGAGCAGACTCTCAATACCTATGACGAACCGACCTCTTTTGAACGGGAGATGAACAGCATCTCTTGGCTCTTGATCCGTTTGATGTTAGTCATGGTTCCCATCGTCTTTCTCTCCAATGGCTTGACAGACGGCGACTGGCTGGAAGCTGGCGTATTTGCTTTGAGTGTTGGTGTTGGATTGACACCTGAGATGCTTCCTATGATCATCACGGCCAGTTTAGCAAAAGGCTCCATTATCATGGCCAAGGAAAAAGTCGTCATCAAAAAACTCAATGCCATACAGGACCTAGGTGCTATTGATATCCTATGCACGGATAAAACCGGAACCCTTACCCAAGACGAAATTGTCCTTGAATATCCTTTGGATATACATGGAGATTTGGATTTATCTGTGTTGAGACGTGCCTATCTCAATTCCTATTTTCAAACCGGTTTGAAAAACTTGATGGACCGTGCCATTATCAGTAGAACTGAAAAAGAAGCTAAAGAACACGCTATTCTACAAAATTTGGATACTAGCTTCCAAAAAATAGACGAATTGCCCTTTGATTTTGAACGCAGACGGATGAGTGTCATCGTCAAGGATGAGAACGAAGTTGTTAGTTTGGTAACCAAGGGTGCCCTAGAGGAAATGCTAGCGATTTCAACCCATGTGGAATATCAAGGTCAGATTAGCCCTCTGACGGATGATATCCGAGTGGAAATCTTAAAAGAAGTAGATCAACTCAATCAGCAAGGCTTGCGAGTCTTGGGAGTCGCTTATAAAACAGGTCTAAAAGAAGGTTTTGCTTACTCTGTTGAAGATGAAAAAGAGATGATTCTAACAGGATATCTTGCCTTTCTAGATCCACCAAAACCATCAGCAGCACCTGCTATCCAAGCTTTGTTAGAACACGGTGTTCAAACAAAGATCTTGACGGGGGACAATGAGAAGGTAACCCAAGCAGTTTGCGAAAAAGTTGGTTTAGACGTTGATCAAATCTTGTTGGGTTCTGATATTGACGCCATGACGGACGAAGAGTTGGCTCAAGCAGTTGAGAAGGTGACTGTCTTTGCCAAACTCTCTCCGGATCAAAAAGCACGAATCATTTTACAAATCAAATCGAATGGACATTGTGTCGGCTATATGGGAGATGGGATCAATGATGCCCCTTCTATGAAAGTGGCCGATGTGGGGATTTCTGTTGATACAGCAGTAGATATTGCCAAAGAAACGGCTGATGTCATTTTGCTAGATAAGGATTTGATGGTGCTTGAAAAAGGGCTGGTTGAAGGACGTAAGGTCTATGCCAACATGACCAAATATATCAAGATGACGGTCAGCTCTAATTTCGGGAACATTTTCTCTCTGCTAGTGTCTGGTATCTTTCTACCTTTCCTTCCTATGGCTCCGATTCACTTGATTGTGTTAAACCTCGTCTACGACCTTTCTTGCATTGCTTTGCCATTTGATAATGTGGATGAAGACTTTTTGAAACATCCCCATAAGTGGGAGGCTAAGTCTATTACTCGTTTTATGATTTGGATGGGTCCGATTTCTTCTGCCTTTGATATTTTGACCTTTATCTTGCTCTATTTTATCATTGTCCCAATGGCGACAGGTCAAGCCTATGTCCACGGAGCAGAGTCTGCAACGGGCTTTATCATCTTGTTCCAAACAGGTTGGTTCATTGAATCCATGTGGTCCCAAACCATGGTGATTCATATGCTTCGTTCAGCAAAACTTCCTTTCTTGCAAAGTCGTCCATCATGGTTTGTTCTTGGAACAACCTTGCTAGCAGCTGGTTTTGTGACCTTCCTTCCCTACTCTTCAATTGCTAGCCTGCTTCATTTAACCCCTTTGGAACCAATTTATTTTCTCTTTTTGCTTTTGATTATCGTTCTCTATATGATAAGTGTTACAGTTGTAAAACGATTGTATATCAAAAAATTTAAAAGTTGGTTATAAATTGATTTTGTCAAGAAAAAAGTACGAAAATCGCTAAAAAAGTTAAATTTTTTTAAAAATAGGTCGCAAGTCGGATGTTTTTTATGGTATAATAGACTAAACTGATAGTAACATGTAGCGAAAGGGGTAGGTACATGATCAAAATTTATACAGTCTCAAGTTGTACTAGCTGCAAAAAAGCGAAAACTTGGCTCAATGCCCATCAGTTAAGTTATAAAGAACAAAATCTTGGTAAAGAAGGAATTACGAGAGAAGAGTTATTAGATATTCTCACGAAAACCGATAATGGAATTGCCAGTATCGTTTCATCGAAAAACCGCTACGCTAAAGCTCTTGGAGTTGACATCGAGGATTTGAGTGTCAATGAAGTGCTCAACTTAATCATGGAAACACCACGGATCTTAAAGAGTCCGATTCTCGTTGACGAGAAGCGCCTGCAAGTCGGCTATAAAGAAGATGATATCCGTGCCTTCTTGCCACGCTCTGTCCGTAATGTAGAAAATGCAGAAGCACGTCTACGTGCAGCTCTATAAAACATCAAGGCTGGGAGTGACTCCTGGCCTTGTTTGCTCTTTTGTTTTAAAATCATGTGAGGAATTATGAAAAAGTTACTAATTGCTAGTTTTGCTCTCCTCTTTTTGCTTGCGGGATGTGGGCAAAAAAAGGAAACTCCTGCTGCTTCCACAACAGCATCTGAACCTCTCCAATCAAACCTTCCCGTTTTGGACAATGCCGAAAAGAATACGGTTGTCACCAAGACCCTGTTGATGCCGAAGTCAGAAAATGGAACGCAACAGACTCAAACGATTACTTATAAAGGCAATCAGTTTTTAACCTTGACCATCCAGCAAAAACGACCTGTCGGGGATGAACTCAAGACCTTTATCTCTGAAAATGGTCTAGAGGAAACGCAAAAAGCACTCTTAGAGGCAGAAGAAAAGGATGAGACCATCCAAGAGGCACGCAAACTAGCAGGATTTACACTGGAAACCAAGCTACTCAGCGAGACAGAAATCCAGACTACAACGACTTATGATTTTCAAGTATTGGATGTCAAAAAGGCATCTCAGATAGAATATTTAAAAAATATCGGCCTGGAAAATCTCTTAAAAAACGAACCTAGCCAATATATTGCAGATAGAGTGGCAAATGGGGCGACAGAACAATAGAAAATCCAAATTAATAGACGGACTTATTTGTAGAACGTCAGGGAATGTGCTATAATAGTACTATTCTAAGGAAAGAGGGTGTTAGAATGGGATTTACTGAAGAAACTGTACGGTTTAAATTGGATGATTCCAATAAGAAAGAAATTAGCGAAACATTGACAGATGTTTATGCTTCTTTGAATGACAAGGGCTACAATCCGATTAACCAGATCGTCGGTTATGTATTGAGTGGAGACCCTGCCTACGTTCCTCGTTACAACAATGCACGAAATCAAATCCGTAAGTATGAGCGTGATGAAATTGTTGAAGAATTGGTACGCTACTACCTTAAAGGACAAGGAGTCGATCTATAATCTATGAGAATTATGGGATTGGACGTCGGTTCAAAAACAGTAGGGGTGGCGATTAGTGATCCACTAGGCTTCACCGCTCAGGGACTTGAAATCATCCAGATTAATGAGGATCAGGGCCAGTTTGGTTTTGACCGCATCAAGGAATTGGTTGACCGCTATAAGGTAGAACGCTTTGTAGTAGGTCTGCCAAAAAACATGAACAATACCAGCGGTCCACGAGTAGAAGCCAGTCAAGCCTACGGAGCAAAATTAGAGGAACTTTTTGGTTTACCAGTAGACTATCAAGATGAGCGTTTGACGACCGTCGCTGCGGAGCGTATGTTGATTGAACAAGCAGATATCAGTCGTAACAAACGCAAGAAAGTTATTGATAAGTTGGCTGCCCAGCTGATTTTGCAAAATTATTTAGATAGAAAATTTTAAGACAGAGGAGAAACTATGTCACACGATCACAACCATGACCACGAAGAACGTGAATTGATTACACTAGTAGATGAGCAAGGAAATGAAACCTTGTTTGAAATTCTTTTGACCATCGACGGGAAAGAAGAATTTGGTAAAAACTATGTTCTGCTAGTGCCAGTTAATGCAGAAGAAGATGAAAATGGTGAAGTTGAAATTCAAGCTTACTCATTCATCGAAAATGAAGACGGAACAGAAGGCGAATTGCAACCAATTCCAGAAGACTCAGAAGACGAATGGAACATGATTGAAGAAGTCTTCAACAGCTTTATGGAGGAGTGATACAGTCTGGGAGACTGTATCAGCCCAACTCCCAGAAATTGGAGAGAGTTGGAACGTCCGGGGAACGTTTTTAGCCCAGTTCCTTAAAATAAGAGAGAACTGGTATGTCTGGGAGACTGTATCACCCCAACTCCTAGAAACTAGAAAGAGTTGGAACATCCAGTGGATGTTTTTAGCTCACGTTGAAATTCATAGTAGCTAGTGATTAGCTAACCAGGTAAGAGGTCGGGATTTTAGTCCCGACCTCGTTTTTTATTTGTAATCATACTTTGATGCGGTAGTTGATTGGACTTTTGTTAAGGAGACATGTATGTTTGAAGTAGAAAAATGGCTGCATAGTCGGATTGGTTTAAACTTTAGATCTGGACTTGGACGAATGCAGCGAGCTGTGGATTTGCTGGGGAATCCTGAGAAGACTTATCCTATTATCCACGTAACAGGTACTAACGGTAAAGGGTCAACTATTGCCTTCATGAGGGAGTTGTTTGTTGCTCATGGTAAAAAAGTTGGTACTTTCACCTCTCCTCATATCGTCAGTATCCATGATCGAATCTGTATTAATGGGCAACCGATTGCTGATGCAGATTTTATCCGTTTGGCGGAGCAGGTCAATGAGATGGAAAAGACGCTTTTGCAAACCTATGACCAGTTGTCCTTTTTTGAATTACTGACTCTGATTGCTTTGCTTTACTTTAAAGAGCAGGGAGTGGATCTGGTTCTGCTAGAAGTGGGGATTGGTGGTTTGCTTGATACCACTAATGTCGTAACAGGAGAGATTGCAGTTATTGCTTCGATTGGGCTAGATCATCAGGAGACCTTGGGCGATAGTCTGGAGGAAATAGCCGAGCAGAAAGCTGGTATTTTCAAGGCTGGCAAGAAGGCAGTCATTGCCAAGCTTACTCCAGAAGCGGAGCTTGTCTGTCAAAGTAAAGCGAGAGAGTTAGCTGTCGAACTTTATCAAGCTGGGCGAGACTTCACCTTGAATGCTGGGGATTTTTCAAGTAAGCTAGCAAACTTTTCACAGCTTGAAATCGGTTTAGAAGGTGCTTATCAGCAAGAAAATGCCGCCTTGGCTTTAGAAACTTTTCTTCTGTTTATGGCGTCAAGAGGTGAAAGGGTCGAAGAAGAGTTTGTCAGACGGGCTTTGAAGGAGACACATTGGGCAGGTCGATTGGAACGGATTCGTCCACAAATCTACCTAGATGGGGCTCACAATCTGCCAGCCTTGACTCGTCTAGTCGAGTTTATCCAGGGGAAAATCCAGCAAGGTTACCAGGTTCGCATCCTTTTTGGAGCACTTAAACGCAAGGATTATCAGGGGATGTTAGGCTATCTATCTAAGCAGTTGCCTGAGGTGGAACTTAAGGTAACAGGCTTTGACTACCAAGGCTCTCTGGATGAAAAGGATGTGGCGGGTTACGATTTGATTTCTTCCTATGGCGGTTTTATCAGAGAATTTGAAGAAAAGGCCAAAGATCAGGACTTGCTTTTCGTGACGGGCTCGCTCTACTTTATCTCGGAAGTCCGAGCGAGTTTGCAAGGAAGCGATGGGATTAGTTGACCTTCTAGGCTTAAGTTGTTATACTTGAGGTAGGAGGTATATCTGGAAACGATTCCAGCAAAACATTGGCACAAAAGAAAGGAAATCGCTATGAAAACGAAAACATTCACACTTTCTATTGCTTCCCTAGCAATTCTTAGTCTTTTAGCAGCTTGTGGACCTAAGGCACAAGCCCCTACCCAGCAATCTGCTCAGCAATCATCTTCTCAACAAGAATCATCTTCTAGCGCTGCGACAAGTGCTAGTCAACCACAGGCGTCCTCAAGTCAGGACACTACTGTAGCTCAACCTACGAATATCGATGGTACCTATACTGGAAAAGATGAGAATGACCAAATCACTCTTGTTGTAACAGGTAAAACTGGTACATGGACTGAGGTCGAGCCAGATGGAGATAAGGAAATCAAGCAAGTCAGCTTTGAACCAGAAAATCAACGTGTCATTATCGGTGATGATGTCAAAATTTACACGGTTAATGGTAATCAATTGATTATCGACGATATGGACCGAGAGACATCTGACCGAGTGGTATTAACTAAGCAATAATGATTAAGTAAAAGTTCCAATGAGATGAAATCCATCTTTTTGGAGCTTTTTTCTTGAAAAAGTGGCTGGCTGTTCTTTACTAACTTTTTACTTAAAACGCTTACAAATATTTGTAAAACTTCTTATAAGGTCGTATACTTATAGTAAATAATCAAATAGCGCAAAGGCGCAGGAGGAAAAGCATATGGCTACATTTTACGTTCCGGCAGTTAACCTTATTGGTAAAGGTGTTGTAAATGAAGTAGGTCCGTATATCAAGGAACTGGGGTATAAGAAGGCCCTTTTGGTGACAGATAAGTTCATCGAAGGTAGTGATATTTTACCCAAAGTCCTAAAACCGTTAGATGCTGAAGGGATCGAATATGTAATCTTTAGCGATGTGGAGCCAAATCCGACTTGCAAGAACGTCACAGACGGAGTGGCTGTCCTGAAAGAGCATGGATGTGACTTCATCATCAGTCTTGGGGGAGGATCTCCTCAGGATGCGGCTAGTTGTATCTCTATCATTGCTACAAATGGTGGCAAACCACAGGACTACGAAGGTCTCCACAAGTCTGCTAAAAAAGGCTTGCCAGTGGTTGCGATCAATACAACAGCTGGAACTTCTGCAGAAATCACCATTAACTATGTTATTACTGACGAAGAGCGCAAGGTCAAGATGGTAATGGTTGATAAGAATAGCCTTGCCCTTATCTCTGTCAATGATCCAGAACTCATGCTTTCAAAGCCGAAAGGATTGACAGCAGCGACAGGTATGGATGCTCTTACTCACGCTGTCGAAGCCTTGGTAACACCAGGTGCTTATAATGTGACCAAGAAACTTTCTATCGGAGCGATTGAACTCATCAAGGAGTATCTTCCTCGTGCTGTGGCAAATGGCCAAGATATTGAAGCGCGTGAGGGTATGGTCAATGCCATCTTCCTCGGTGGTATGAGCTTTAACAATGCTGGTTTGGGTTATGTTCATTCTATGGCTCACCAACTCGGTGCGGTATATAACTTGCCACATGGTGTCTGCTGTGCCATGCTTCTCCCAGTTGTAGAACGTGAAAATGCCAAGCGTGTACCAGAAGCATTCCGCAATGTAGCCAAGGCTTTGGGACTCCATGTGGAGGGGAAAACAGACCAAGAATGCGCTGACTATGCTATCGCTGAGATTGAGAAACTTTCTGAAACTGTTAGTATTCCGAAGAAACTCACTGAACTCGGTATCCAAGAAAAAGACTTTGACTTTGACTACCTTTCTAAGAATGCTTTGATTGATGCATGTGCGCCAGGCAATCCATTTATGCCAACTTTAGAAGAAACCATTGCTCTCTACAAAGAACTCTTCTAAAAATCAAGTAGAGTAGACGGGACTTGTTCCTCAAAATATAAATAATATTGGAAAGAACTATCATTTTGGTAGTTCTTTTTTTAAAAATTTGCTATCCTAGACATATGAGAAAAATCAAAATTGATGTGGTTGTAGTTCCCTTGAGTGGGCATCTCTTCCCAACACTGAATTTACTTGCCCCCTTGTTGAAGGATCCCTTGTATGAGATTCGATTATTTACAGGACCGCAACGAAAAACTGTAGCAGAGGAGATGGGATTCCGGGTGATTCCCATTTTAGAAAATTGTGTAGATGAGTTTGAGCGTGTAGCCAACAATGAAGGTCAATTAAACCTGTTTTCTGCTTATCGACAGTTGTCAGCTAGTCTTGATTTGATCAATGTGGTTTCAGATCAATTAGTGCAAGAGTGGCAGGAAAATAGACCGGATATTGTGATTGCGGACTTTATAACCCTCTCTGGAGGACTTGTTGCGGAACAGTTGAACATTCCCTGGATTACCACGATGGCGACACAGTTTGCCATTGAAACGACAGATGGACCGCCTTGTTTCTTTGGAGGAATGGGCAGTCCAAAAACATCTTTCCAATCTGGTCTGCAATGGCTAGTAAGAAAAGGGACTCGTTTAGGGAAACGAATCGTAAGCTTTTTATTGAGAGAACGATTGAAACGTTACGATTTTAGGCTCTACAATCAGAAAGGTCAGGAAACCATCTATTCACCCTATTCCATCTTGGGAATTGGGATGAAAGAGTTGGAGCTGAAAAGCGGTTTTCCAGAGCACTACCTTTGGGTGGGACCTTTTGGCTCTTCGATTGAGAGGGCAGAAAATTATCCACTCGATTTGTCTCCTTATGCAGGTTATAAGAAGGTCCTTGTCTCCTGTGGCACTCAGCTAGCATGGGCTAAAGACAATCTCCTCTATCAGACACAACAATTGGCAGAAGCACATCCAGATTGCCACTTCTTTGTGACTCTGGGGTTTGGCGGACAAGACTTCCAATGTGAAGAGCTCATGGACAATGTTTCTGTGGTATCCTATCTTCCCTATAAGGAGTACATTCCTCAGATGGATTATGTGATTCATCATGGTGGTGCGGGTATTTTTTACCAGTGTATCATCTATGGTAAGCCTGCCTTGATTCTCCCCCATGACTATGATCAGTATGACTATGCAGTTCGTGGATTAGAGGCAGGGATTGCCTTGACTGCTAAACGAGAGGATACGGAAGCGATTGGACGTGCCTTTGATGAGTTGTTGGCTAGAGATGACTGGCCAGACTTGAACAGACTTAGTCGTGCAGCTCAAATCTATCAGCCAACAGAGATTCTGAAGAGCGAAATACATCGGCTCTTAGGGGACAAGGAGAAGTAAAAAATGAAGAAAGTATTGGTGACAGGTGCTACGGGCTTTCTAGGCAAGTATGTTGTTGAAGAGCTTAGTCAGCAGGGCTATCAGGTACGCGCTTTTGGACGCAATCGCAATGTGGGTCAGTCTTTAGAAAACTCCTCTGTGGCATTTTTTCAGGGAGATTTGACCAAGCAAGAGGACTTGGCTCGGGTTTGTCAGGGGATGGACATGGTTGTGCATGCGGGTGCTCTTTCTACCGTTTGGGGGCCTTGGGAGGATTTCTACCAGACAAATGTCTTAGGGACCAAGTATGTTCTGGATGCTTGCCGAGAGGCTGGTATTCTGCGTTTGGTTTATGTGTCCTCGCCTAGCATCTATGCTGCGCCTCGAGATCAGTTAGCTATCAAAGAAAGTGCTGCGCCTCAGGAAAATAATCTGAACAACTACATTCGTAGTAAGCTGGCTTCGGAGAAGCTGTTTAAGGACTATCCCGATGTTCCGAGTATTATCTTACGACCTCGTGGGCTTTTTGGGATTGGGGATACCAGTATTTTGCCCCGAGTTCTCAAACTCAGTCAGAAGATTGGCATTCCCTTGATAGGGGATGGTCGTCAGCTCATGGATATGACCTGTGTGGAAAATGTCGCTCTGGCAATTCGCTTGGCACTAGAGGCCCCTCAAGCTAGTGGCGAAGTTTATAATATTACCAATGGGGAACCAAGAGCCTTTAAGGATTTGATAGAAGAAACCTTGAGAGGGTTGGGTTATCCAATAACATACAGAAAAGTGCCAGCTCCTCTTCTTTCAGTTATTGCCAGTAGTTTAGAGTTTCTGTATAAGGTATTAAAACTCAAAGGTGAACCGCCACTGACACGCTATACCTATTATCTGCTCCGTTATAGTCAGACGCTGGACATCAGCAAGGCGGAGCGAGACTTGGGTTATCGCCCTCAGATCAGTATTTCGGAAGGGATTGAACAATATGTCCAAGATTATCGAAAGCATTGATTATTTCCCAGCAGGCTATTGTACCAGCTACACAGGTTTGCTATTTAAGGGAGTTAAGAATCAAAAGATGACCTTTCCAGCAGGTGTTTTTCTTATCAAACACAGGGACAAGGGCTATCTCCTCTATGACACAGGCTATCATTACGATATTAAGACCCGGCTTCGCTATGGTTTCTATCGGCTAGGAACGCCCGTTCAAATGACGGAGAAGGACCAGATTTCACGTTTGCTGGAAGCGAAGGGAATCAAACCAGAAGAAATTAACTATGTTCTTCTATCACACCTACATCCAGATCATCTGGGAGGAGCTAGTTTCTTTCCTCGTGCAACCTTTATCTTGACAAAAGAAGTATATGAAGTCTACCAAAAACCCAAGTTGAAAGACCTGATTTTCAAGGAGTTTTTACCAGCTTCTTTTGAGAAAAATCTAACCATTATCAGAGCTGACCAGCAAGTTTCAACTTTTCCCTATCGTCCGATTTGTGATCTTTTCGGAGATGGCAGTATCCTAGTAGCCTCTGTTGACGGGCATGCTAGGGGGCAAGCCTGTCTATATTTTCCAGACCTTAATCTCCTCATTGCAGCGGACCTCTGTTGGGGAATTGACCTCTTACCTTACACCAAGCAGATGCACCTGATTCCTTCCTTGGTCCAGGATAATAGGGCCGACTATATCAGGGGGACAGAGTTTCTGGAGGAAGTCTTAAAGGCCGGTATTGAGGTAGTTGTTAGCCATGATCCTGTAGAAAGGATAGAGTCAATCCTACATGAAAAAAATAACCTTTCTTAAAACCTTTATCCAAACTCGTTGGCTTCATCATTTCAAATCTCGAGAAGCTGTAGAAAACTATCAGAAAAAGCAATTAACTAACTATATGGACTTTTTAAAGCGAGAGTCGCCCTACTTTAAAAATGGAGTTCCTAGCAACTTTGATCATATGGACAAGGCATTTATGATGGAACATTTCAATGAGCTCAACACCCAAGGAGTGGATCGTGATGAAGTCTTGAGCTTGGCTATTGAAAGTGAGAAGACCCGTGACTTCACTGAACTTAAAGGGGAAGTAGCCGTCGGTCTGTCTTCAGGGACGTCTGGACATCGGGGGCTCTTTATCACAACAGAGAAAGAGCGAAGTATGTGGGCTGCAGCTATCTTGGCAAAGATGTTGCCCAAGGGTCAGCTTTTTGGACACCGCATCGCCTTTTTCCTGAGAGCTGATAATGAACTCTATCAGACCATCAATACGGCGCTCATTCGTCTAGAGTATTTTGATATTTTCAAACATACAGATGAGCATATCGAGCGACTCAACAACTATCAACCAACGATTATTGTGGCGCCAGCCTCGATGTTGATTGAATTGAGCAAGCGTCTCAAGGATGGAGAGTTAGCTATTCACCCACAAAAAATCGTTTCGGTGGCGGAAATCTTGGAAGATAGTGATAGGGGACGGATCGCAGAAGCCTTTTCACTATCCATCATTGACCAAGTTTATCAGGCGACAGAAGGTTTCCTAGCCTGCACTTGCTCAGCTGGAAATCTACATCTCAACGAAGACATTATCTTTGTGGAAAAGCAGTATCTAGATGACCGCCGTTTTTATCCAGTGATTACGGACTTTAAGCGAAGTAGTCAGCCTGTTTATCGCTACCAGCTCAATGATATCTTGGTTGAAAATCCGGAGCCTTGTCCCTGTGGCTCCTACTATACACGGATTGACAAGGTCGAAGGACGTTCTGATGATATCTTCTACTTTGAAGGGCAGAATGGGGGGCAGGTAACGATCTATCCAGACTTTATCAGACGTTGCATCCTCTTTGTGGAGAATGTGGGAGATTACCAAGTTAAGCAACATTCTGAGAAATTAGTGGAAGTTTGTCTAAGCCGACGAGATGAGGACGTAGAGACAGCAATTTTAGCACAGTTCCAACTCTTGGCCCAGCAAAAAGAGTTCATAGTTCCTCAAATCCAATTTTCAGATTATCACTGGGATACTAGCCGTAAACTCAAACGTATCCAACGTTTATGAAAGGAAAAAAGACAATGACAGAAGTAAAAAGACATGTAGAAATCGCAGGTTATGGCATTTGCCTTCCAAAGCATACAGTTCAATTTAAAGACCAGACCCGTTATCGTGTAGTTGAAAATGAAGAAACGCAACTCGACTTGGCAGAAGGAGCTATCCACCGTGCACTTGAACATGCAAATTTGGATATTAAAGATATCGATTGCCTTGTATCAGCTAGTGCAGTTGGTGTTCAGCCTATTCCTTGTACGGCTGCCTTGATTCATGAGCGCGTGGCAAAAGGACTCTCAATTCCAGCAATGGACATCAATACGACCTGTACCAGCTTTATTTCTGCTCTATCGACTATGTCCCACTTGATTGAGGCGGGCGAATACAATCGTGTCTTGATTGTGTCTAGTGAGGTTGGTAGTTTAGGGCTCAATCCCAAGCAAAAAGAAAGTTTTGAACTCTTTAGTGATGGGGCAGCAGCCTTTATTTTCCAAAACAGTCATCAGGAAAAAGGGGTCATTGCTAGTCTCCAACGTACTTGGTCGGAAGGAGCTCACGATACGGAGATTCGTGGAGGTCTGACTTCTTTTCAACCAAAAGAGTACTCTGAGGTGACTAAGACCAACTATATGTTTGACATGAAGGGGAAGAAAATCCTCCTCTTGTCTGCTCGTAAAATCCCAGTCATGTTTGAAGAGTTTCAAGAAAAAACACAGCTAGCCTTGGCAGACGTGGACTATATCATTCCTCACCAAGCAAGTCGTGCTCTTCCTTTGGTCATGGAAAAACTAGGTGTGGCTGAGGATCAGTACCTCAATCTCGTCACTGACTATGGAAATATGGTGTCAGTCTCTGTACCGTTTGGCTTGGCTTATTCTTTGGAGCATGGACTTATCAAGGAGGGAGATGTCGTCTACCTTATGGGGACTGCTGCTGGTATGACGGTCAATATGTTGGCTCTGAAATTGTAATAATCATCTAAACACGGAACGACTGGAACTTGAGCAAGTGCAAAAGGTTGCCATCTACCCCTGAACTGAGGTATACTAGTAGAAACATTAGTTCATCAAGGAGTTAAGGAGAATGTTAGAAAAGGAAGGGGATGTATGACAGCTAGAAAAATGCAGCTACTCATGTCCAAATATGGTTTTAGTATTACCATCATGTTGGCAGAGTTGTTTATCGTCTTTGGTTTATTTCTCTATCTAGGGCAGATGGCTCCAATTATCTGGATTATCCTAGTCATTTTAGTGAGCTTAGCGACTATTGTATCGATTGTCAATCGGTCTATGAATCCTGAGAGTAAGGTAACATGGCTGTTAGTAGCCTTTGTGCCAGTTTTTGGCCCTTTGCTCTATATCATGTTTGGAGAACGCCGTTTATCTAAAAAAGAATTGAAGCAGCTAAAGCAGCTCCAATCAATGGTTGACCGAGAGGACAATAGCAGAGCTCTCCGTTTGGAGTTAAAGGAACAAGACAAGTCGGCTTATGGAGTTATCAAATCTCTCCTCAGTATGGATACGAATGCTGATGTCTATGATCGAACGGATACACAATTTTTTGCCTCTGGTGAAAGTATGTGGCACCAGATGCTAGAGGATCTCAGGAAAGCGGAGAAATTTATCTTTCTTGAGTACTATATCATCGAAGAAGGCTTGATGTGGAATAGTATTTTGGAGATTTTGGAAGAAAAGGCTGCTCAAGGAGTAGAAGTTAAGCTCCTCTACGACGATATTGGATGTATGGCAACCTTGCCTGGGGATTATACCATCCAGCTTCGTAGCCGAGGGATTGAAGCTCATAAATTTAACAAGGTGATTCCACGCTTGACTGTTGCTTATAACAACCGTGATCACCGTAAAATCATGATTATCGATGGTCAAATTGCCTATACAGGTGGTATCAATCTGGCTGATGAGTATATCAACCATATCGAACGCTTTGGTTATTGGAAGGATAGCGGTATTCGTCTGGATGGACCGGCAGTTAAAGCTTTTACCAGACTCTTTTTATCTGCCTGGTATATCAACCGTGGAGAGATTAGTGATTTTGACCAATACCATCTCGAAAATCAGCCCAAAGATGGGATGGGGCTCTGTATTCCCTATAGTAGTGGGCCAAAACCCATCTACAGAGCTCAAGTTGGAAAAACGGTTTACCAAAATCTTATCAATCAAGCTACAGATTACGTCTATATCACGACTCCCTATCTGATTGCTGACTACGATCTAACTGAAAGTATCAAAAATGCAGCTCTGAGAGGGGTAGATGTGCGAATTGTGACACCGTGTATCCCAGATAAGAAGGTTATTCAGTTAGTTACTCGAGGAGCCTATCCAGACTTGTTATCTGCGGGGGTTCGTATTTATGAGTACAGTCCGGGATTCCTTCATAGCAAGCAAATGCTTGTCGATGGAGAGGCAGCTACTGTGGGGACCATCAATTTTGACTATCGTAGCTTGCTCCACCACTATGAAAATGCCGTCTTACTTTATAGAACGCAGTCCATCATCGATATTGAAAGGGACTTCGAAGAGATTTTTAAAGTTTCTCAAGAAATTTATCCTCACACTATCAAAACCAGCTGGTATCAAAGCCTAATCAAGGAAATTGTCCAGTTGTTTGCACCTATGCTCTAACTATCCATCAAGATCTAGCCCAAGGCTGGATCTTATTTTTGTCTTCTTACGAATAGATAAGTAAAGGAGAAAACCATGCTTAATCTAGAAGATGATGATTTTATCAGAGAGTATAGAAACAGTCGATTCCACCGTTTTCGTGAAATCGAACGCTTTGCGCTATTGGATAAGAAATTCAGCAAATATCAATCCCAAGCTGACATTCCTGTAAGATTTTGATATACTAAAACAGATAAACTTAGAGGAGAAATTGAATGAACGTATACGGGAAAATAGATGAGAAACAAGAAGAATCTCATTACCAAGACTGGTCAGTGCCAGAAAAACGAGAAGGAGCTCCCATTCCCTTTTTTAGTATTTTGCTTTGGAGTTTAGTGGCCACAGCCATTTCGGTTGCCCTGCCTTTTATTTTTGGTTTAATCAGTCCGCAACAAACCCAGGATCTTTATACCGGTTGGGCCTTGCATCAAAATGGTCAAATGTATACAGATTATTTTGGGACGGAGGGATTGCTCTATTATGTGCTAACCTACCTTTTTCAAGGCAGTGTTTTGATTGCTTTGGTTGAGTGGTTGGCCTTGTTTGGAGCAGGTGTTTTCCTTTTTAAGGCTGCAGATACTCTTGTCGGCCAAGAAAAGGAAGCGAAGCGAGTTGTCTTTATTTTATACTTGCTTGTAGCGGGCCTCGCTTTTGGTGGCGGTTATGCTCTCTTGCTAGCCCTGCCTTTCCTATTTTATTCATTGAATATCGTTACAAATTATCTAGCTTTTCCAAAGGATGACAGAGGATTTGTACGAGTGGGTATGAGCCTTGCTCTCGCTTTCTTCTTTGCGCCAGTCCCAACAGCCTTGTTTGCGGCTGTACTGGCCTTGGGGATTATCGGCTTTAATCTAGGCAAAGGTCACTTTGTTCATGGCCTATATCAGTTCTTTGCGTCAGCCCTAGGATTTTCACTCTTATTCTATCCTTTAGGCTACTATACAGTGTGGACAGGTAGTTTTGGAGATGCCATTAGCCAGACCTTGTATCCGGTAAATACTCTTAGCCTCTTTTCAAATTCGCATTTGCTTGAAAATGCAGCCTTCTATGGCTTGCTTGCTATTGGATTAGGTTCCCTTGGCTTGCTCTTTGCAGGCTTGTTCCAGTCAAAACCAGCCAAGCAATATGCCTTATCGATTGCTGCTAGCTTGGGATTGTTGGTTTCTTTGGGAATCTTGATTCTCTCCAAAGAACCTATCAACGGTACTCGTCTTGTGGTGCTAATTCCTTTCTTGGTCTTGCTCCTTCTGACCGGAATCAAGGAAGATGTTTCGGATGGAGAGAGTCGTCGTAGAAGAAGACGTGAGAAACAAACTTCTTTCCTTAAAGGAAATTTCTATCTACCACTGATTGCCCTTGCCTACCTCATTGTTCTTCCTATCGTGAGTCGCTACCTTTCGCACCCAGCGACTTATCAGGAGAGAGACCGTCTTGCTAGCGTGGTCAAACAACAAACGAGTTCTGAGGATCGTGTCTATGCTTGGGATGATCGTCCTGACTTCTACCGTGCAAGTGAACGCTTGGCGCCGACTTCTCTATCAACTCCAACACTTTATACTGCAAGCGATGAAAATAAAACCAAACTGATGAATGACCTGAAAGAGAATCAACCGAAGATGATTGTGGTCAATCAAAAAGTTGCCTTGTGGTCAGATGTAGAGAGCTGGCTCAGTGAAAACTATGAGCTTGTTCAGACAGATACTAGCGAGTTCAAACTTTATAAATCAAAATAACAAAAAATCAATATCTTGTGGAATTTTAAAAAATTTAGGATTTTTAACACAAGATATTGATTTTTATTTTTAGAGTGGTATAATACTTCATAGAACAACATTTTAGAAAAGAGCATGGATATGATTGTATTAGAAGAAAAGCTTGCAACCGTTCCCACCTTGTTCGTTGAAAAACGAGATGGTAGACGAGTGGTGTTTGATGTAGACAAGATTGACAAGGCTCTCCACAAGGCGGCGGAAAAGGTTATGGACGTTACGCCTCTAGTAGAAAAACGCCTAAATGGTCTAGTTGAAAGAATCGTGACTGAAATTCACAGTCGCTTCCCTCAAGGTGTCAAGATTTACGAAATTCAAAATGTCGTAGAACATGAACTCCTTGAAGCCAAAGAATATGCCTTGGCTGAGGAGTATATCACTTATCGGACACAAAGGGATTTTGAGCGCTCAAAAGCGACAGATATCAACTTTAGTATCCATAAACTTCTCAATAAAGATCAAGCAGTTGTCAATGAAAATGCCAATAAAGACAGCGATGTCTTCAACACCCAACGTGATTTGACAGCAGGGATTGTTGGGAAGTCAATCGGGCTGCAAATGCTTCCTAAGCACGTAGCTAATGCTCACCAAAAAGGGGATATCCACTATCATGACTTGGACTACAGCCCCTACACTCCGATGACCAACTGCTGTTTGATTGATTTTAAAGGCATGCTGGAAAATGGTTTTAAGATTGGGAATGCAGAGGTAGAGAGTCCCAAGTCTATCCAGACTGCGACAGCTCAAATTTCACAAATCATCGCCAACGTTGCTTCTAGCCAGTACGGGGGCTGTTCAGCTGACCGTATCGATGAAGTCTTGGCGCCTTATGCGGAGAAGAATTATCAAAAACACCTCAAGGATGCGGAAGAGTGGGTCTTGCCCGAAAAACGGGAAGATTACGCTTGGAAAAAAACGCAAAAGGACATCTACGATGCCATGCAATCTCTTGAGTATGAAATCAACACCCTCTTCACTTCAAATGGACAAACACCTTTTACTTCGCTCGGTTTTGGTCTAGGAACTAGTCGTTTTGAGCGGGAAATTCAAAAAGCTATCTTAAACATCCGAATCAAGGGGCTTGGTTCAGAACACCGTACAGCTATCTTCCCTAAACTCATCTTTACGCTGAAAAGAGGCCTTAACTTAGAGGAGGGGTCACCTAACTACGATATCAAACAGTTGGCTCTTGAGTGTGCAACCAAGCGGATGTACCCAGATGTCTTATCCTATGATAAGATTATCGAACTGACAGGCTCCTTCAAGGTTCCTATGGGCTGCCGTTCTTTCCTCCAAGGATGGAAGGATGAGAATGGTGTCGAGGTCAATTCAGGTCGTATGAATCTAGGTGTTGTGACAGTCAATCTGCCTCGTATCGCCCTCGAGTCTGAAGGGGATCTGAATAAGTTCTGGGAAATCTTCAATGAGCGTATGAACATCGCAGAAGATGCTCTGGTTTACCGTGTTGAACGGACCAAGGAAGCAACACCAGCGAATGCCCCTATCCTTTATCAGTACGGAGCCTTCGGTCGCCGTCTCGGAAAAGAAGAAAGTGTAGATCAACTCTTTAAGAATCGCCGCGCGACAGTTTCGCTGGGCTACATCGGTTTGTACGAAGTTGCGACGGTCTTCTTTGGAAACAGCTGGGAAAGCAATCCTGAAGCCAAGGAATTCACATTGGATATCATTCGCGATATGAAACGTCGTGTGGAAGAGTGGTCTGACCAATATGGTTACCATTTCTCTATCTACTCCACACCGTCTGAAAGTCTGACAGACCGCTTCTGTCGCTTGGATACAGAGAAGTTCGGCTCTATTCCGGACATCACGGACAAGGAATACTACACCAACTCTTTCCACTACGATGTTCGTAAAAATCCAACACCGTTTGAAAAATTAGACTTTGAGAAAGTTTATCCAGAAGCAGGTGCGTCAGGTGGCTTTATCCATTATTGTGAGTATCCAGTTCTTCAACAAAATCCTAAGGCCCTGGAAGCTGTTTGGGACTATGCCTATGACCGAGTTGGCTATCTAGGGACCAATACTCCGATTGATCGTTGCTACAAGTGTGACTTTGAAGGGGATTTTGAACCAACTGAGAGAGGCTTTGCTTGTCCCAACTGTGGCAATAGCGACCCTAAAACAGTAGATGTAGTCAAACGTACGTGTGGTTATCTGGGAAATCCTCAAGCGCGTCCGATGGTTAACGGACGCCACAAGGAAATCGCTGCGCGTGTCAAACACATGAATGGCTCAACCATTAAAACGGCAGGACATGAAGTAACAAATTAGAAGGAAACGCAATGGGGAAATACCAATTAGACGATAAGGGACGCGCACAAGTGACCCGTTATCACGAGAAATACTCTAAAGGTGGAACAGGTAAAAAAGAACGCTTGCTCAACCTCAGAGAACAGTTTTTAAACAAGAACAAGAAAAAATAAAAGTGAGAGTCCGCTCTCGCTTTTCTCTTAGATGGGAGGTAAGGATGGAACTACGCAGGCCGAAATTGGCGGATAAGGAAGCCGTTTTAGATATGATAGAGGAGTTTGAAGAGACCCAATCAGCACACAATGGTGGATTTTGGGATATTGAGAATTTCTCTTACGAGGACTGGCTTGAAACTAGCCAGAATAAAGAAATGGGAATAGGATTACTGGAAAATCGCGTTCCATCAATTCAGTTCGTATTGTTTGATAAATCAGGCCATGCTTTAGGCTTTTTGAATCTACGGCTGAGACTACATGAGGGCTTGCTGAATCATGCTGGCCATGTTGGCTACTCCATTCGTCCATCTGAAAGAGGTAAGGGTTATGCGAAAGAATCCCTCCGACAAGGTCTACAAGTTGCTAAGGGAAAGAATATTAAACGAGCTTTAGTGACTTGTAGCACAGAAAATCCAGCAAGCCGAGCTGTTATCTTAGCTAATGGTGGGGAGTTGGAGGATGTTCGAAACGGAACGGAGCGTTACTGGATAGATTTGGAGTAGAAGGATGACATGGAATACACCAAAACCAGGTGAATGGAAAAGCGAGGAGCTTAGTAAAGGGCGAATCATTGATTATAAGGCCTTTAACTTTGTCGATGGAGAAGGTGTGCGCAACTCCCTCTATGTCGCAGGCTGTATGTTCCACTGCGAGGGTTGTTATAATGTTGCGACTTGGTCTTTCAATGCAGGCATTCCTTATACAGCAGAGTTAGAAGAACAGATCATGGTAGACCTTGCTCAGCCCTATGTTCAAGGATTGACCCTGTTAGGAGGAGAACCCTTTCTTAATACAGGAATTCTCTTGCCTCTCGTTAAACGCATTCGAAAGGAATTGCCAGGTAAAGACATCTGGTCCTGGACAGGTTATACTTGGGAAGAAATGATGCTGGAGACTCCAGACAAGCTGGAACTCTTGTCGTTGATTGACATCCTTGTCGATGGTCGTTATGACAAAAGCAAGCGCAATCTCATGCTCCAGTTCCGAGGTTCCTCTAATCAACGGATTATTGATGTGCAAAAATCCCTCAAAAGTGGGCAAATAGTTATTTGGGACAAGCTCAATGACGGAAAAGAAAGCTATGAACAGGTGAAGAGAGAATGAAGAAAAATGATTTAATAGACCAACTGGTCTCAGAGATCGAAACGGGAAAAGTCAAAACACTGGGGATCTACGGTCACGGTGCATCAGGCAAGTCAACCTTCGCTCAGGAATTATATCAAGCACTAGATTCTACTACAGTAAATTTACTAGAAACAGATCCCTATATCACTTCAGAACGTCACCTGGTAATACCAAAGCAAGCACCTGATCAAAAGGTGACAGCTTGTCTGCCAGTGGCGCATGAACTGGCAAGTTTGCAGAGAGATATTCTCGCCTTGCAGGCAGGTCTGGACATCTTGACGATTGATGAACCTTGGAAGCCAAGCGAAGTCTTATCTGGTTCGAAACCGATACTGCTTGTCGAAGGGATGTCTGTGGGTTTCCTACCCAAGGAACTCTTTGACAAAACTATCTGTTTCTACACGGATGAAGAGACCGAATTAAAGCGGCGCCTAGCTCGAGATACGACTATGAGAAATCGCGATGCTTCCTTTATACTAGCTAGCCATCAGATGAGACGGGAGCAGTATCAGCGTTACTATAGAGAAACCGAGTTTAAAGCAGATATCTTAGTGGATCAATCAGAAGATAAATTCAAAGTCAAAATGACTCATATTATATAGAAGAAAAGACTAAATTTTAAGGTCGTAAATCAGTAGTCATAGGAAGATGAAATAGGAAAACAGTTTCATCCCAAAAAAACGAAAAAAAGCTCACAAATCCCTTGCAATCGCAGGGGCTTTGTGTTATTCTATTATGGTGCTGTAAATTACAGCCTTAGCTTTGATGCAAGAGGTTGCGACACGCTCGGTTGCATTGCCACGCAACGCGCGTCGGTTTTCTTGTGGAGCTAGCCTATTATCTTAAATAGACGAAAAGGAGAAAAAGATGGCAAACAAAAAAATCCGTATCCGTTTGAAAGCTTACGAACACCGTACGCTTGACACAGCGGCTGCAAAAATCGTAGAATCAGCTACTCGTACAGGTGCACAAGTTGCGGGTCCAATCCCACTTCCAACTGAGCGTAGCCTCTACACAATTATTCGTGCGACTCACAAATACAAAGACTCTCGCGAACAATTTGAAATGCGTACACACAAACGTTTGATCGATATCGTTAACCCAACTCAAAAAACAGTTGACGCGTTGATGAAATTGGATCTTCCAAGTGGTGTAAACGTAGAAATCAAACTTTAATCTAAAGCTTGATACCTTGAGCATAAAAAACGCTCGTTAAAAACTTTTTGAATAAAAAATATAGAAAAGGAACTATTTTCTCATGACAAAAGGAATCTTAGGGAAAAAAGTGGGAATGACTCAAATCTTCACTGAAGCTGGCGAATTGATCCCTGTAACAGTTATTGAAGCAACTCCAAACGTTGTTCTTCAAGTTAAAACTGTTGAAACAGACGGATACAACGCTATCCAAGTTGGTTTCGATGACAAACGCGAAGTATTGAGCAACAAACCTGCTAAAGGACATGTAGCGAAAGCTAACACGGCTCCTAAGCGCTTCATTCGTGAATTCAAAAACGTTGAAGGCTTGGAAGTTGGTGCTGAAATCACAGTTGAAACATTCGCAGCTGGAGACGTTGTTGACGTAACTGGTACTTCTAAAGGTAAAGGTTTCCAAGGTGTTATCAAACGCCACGGACAATCACGTGGACCAATGGCTCACGGTTCTCGTTACCACCGTCGTCCAGGTTCTATGGGACCTGTTGCACCTAACCGCGTATTCAAAGGTAAAAACCTTGCAGGACGTATGGGTGGCGACCGCGTAACAATTCAAAACCTTGAAGTTGTACAAGTTGTTCCAGAAAAGAACGTTATCCTTATCAAAGGTAACGTACCAGGTGCTAAGAAATCTCTTATCACTATCAAATCAGCAGTTAAAGCTGGTAAATAATAAAGAAAGGGGAAATCAGTCACAATGGCAAACGTAACATTATTTGACCAAACTGGTAAAGAAGCTGGCCAAGTTGTTCTTAACGATGCAGTATTTGGTATCGAACCAAATGAATCAGTTGTGTTTGATGTGATCATCAGCCAACGCGCAAGCCTTCGTCAAGGAACACACGCTGTTAAAAACCGCTCTGCAGTATCAGGTGGTGGACGCAAACCATGGCGTCAAAAAGGAACTGGACGTGCTCGTCAAGGTTCTATCCGTTCACCACAATGGCGTGGTGGTGGTGTTGTCTTCGGACCAACTCCACGTTCATACGGCTACAAACTTCCACAAAAAGTTCGTCGCCTAGCTCTTAAATCAGTTTACTCTGAAAAAGTTGCTGAAAACAAATTCGTAGCTGTAGACGCTCTTTCATTTACAGCTCCAAAAACTGCTGAATTTGCAAAAGTTCTTGCAGCATTGAGCATCGATTCTAAAGTTCTTGTTATCCTTGAAGAAGGAAATGAATTCGCAGCTCTTTCAGCTCGTAACCTTCCAAACGTGAAAGTTGCAACTGCTACAACTGCAAGTGTTCTTGACATCGCAAATAGCGACAAACTTCTTGTCACACAAGCAGCTATCTCTAAAATCGAGGAGGTTCTTGCATAATGAATTTGTATGATGTTATCAAAAAACCTGTTATCACTGAAAGCTCAATGGCTCAACTTGAAGCAGGAAAATATGTATTTGAAGTTGACACTCGTGCACACAAACTTTTGATCAAGCAAGCTGTTGAAGCTGCTTTCGAAGGTGTTAAAGTTGCCAACGTTAACACAATCAACGTAAAACCAAAAGCAAAACGTGTTGGACGTTACACAGGTTTTACTAACAAAACTAAAAAAGCTATCATCACACTTACAGCTGATTCAAAAGCAATCGAGTTGTTCGCTGCTGAAGCTGAATAATCTAAGGAGGAAATATCGTGGGAATTCGTGTTTATAAACCAACAACAAACGGTCGCCGTAATATGACTTCTTTGGATTTCGCTGAAATCACAACAAGCACTCCTGAAAAATCATTGCTTGTTGCTTTGAAGAGCAAGGCTGGTCGTAACAACAACGGTCGTATCACTGTTCGTCACCAAGGTGGTGGACACAAACGTTTCTACCGTTTGGTTGACTTCAAACGTAACAAAGACAACGTTGAAGCAGTTGTTAAAACTATCGAGTACGATCCAAACCGTTCTGCAAACATCGCTCTTGTACACTACACTGACGGTGTGAAAGCATACATCATCGCTCCAAAAGGTCTTGAAGTTGGTCAACGTATCGTTTCAGGTCCGGAAGCAGATATCAAAGTCGGAAACGCTCTTCCACTTGCTAACATCCCAGTTGGTACTTTGATCCACAACATCGAATTGAAACCAGGTCGTGGTGGAGAATTGGTACGTGCTGCTGGTGCTTCTGCTCAAGTATTGGGTCAAGAAGGTAAATACGTTCTTGTTCGTCTTCAATCTGGCGAAGTTCGTATGATTCTTGGAACTTGTCGTGCTACAGTTGGTGTTGTCGGAAACGAACAACATGGACTTGTAAACCTTGGTAAAGCAGGACGTAGCCGTTGGAAAGGTATCCGCCCAACAGTTCGTGGTTCTGTAATGAACCCTAACGATCACCCACACGGTGGTGGTGAAGGTAAAGCACCAGTTGGTCGTAAAGCGCCATCTACTCCATGGGGCAAACCTGCTCTTGGTCTTAAAACTCGTAACAAGAAAGCGAAATCTGACAAACTTATCGTTCGTCGTCGCAACGAGAAATAATAGTAAACTAGTCGCCTAAGCAACTAGGAAATCCGCCAGCTCGGTAGCGCTCCATGTGAGCGCAAGCCGCTGTGGTACAACATTTAAAGGAGAAAATATAAAAATGGGACGCAGTCTTAAAAAAGGACCTTTCGTCGATGAGCATTTGATGAAAAAAGTTGAAGCTCAAGCTAACGACGAAAAGAAAAAAGTTATCAAAACTTGGTCACGTCGTTCAACGATCTTCCCAAGTTTCATTGGTTACACTATTGCAGTTTATGACGGCCGTAAACACGTACCTGTTTACATCCAAGAAGACATGGTAGGTCACAAACTTGGTGAATTTGCACCAACTCGTACTTACAAAGGTCACGCTGCAGACGACAAGAAAACACGTAGAAAATAAGGAGAACATAAATGGCAGAAATTACTTCAGCTAAAGCAATGGCTCGTACAGTACGTGTTTCACCTCGTAAATCACGTCTTGTTCTTGACAACATCCGTGGTAAAAGCGTAGCCGATGCTATTGCAATCTTGACATTCACACCAAACAAAGCTGCTGAAATCATCTTGAAAGTTTTGAATTCAGCTGTAGCTAACGCTGAAAACAACTTTGGTTTGGACAAAGCTAACTTGGTAGTATCTGAAGCATTCGCAAACGAAGGACCAACTATGAAACGTTTCCGTCCACGTGCGAAAGGTTCAGCTTCACCAATCAACAAACGTACAGCTCACATCACTGTAGCTGTTGCAGAAAAATAAGGAGGTAACATCGTGGGTCAAAAAGTACATCCAATTGGTATGCGTGTCGGCATCATCCGTGATTGGGATGCCAAATGGTATGCTGAAAAAGAATACGCGGATTACCTTCATGAAGATCTTGCAATCCGTAAATTCGTTCAAAAAGAACTTGCTGACGCAGCAGTTTCAACTATCGAAATTGAACGCGCAGTAAACAAAGTTAACGTTTCACTTCACACTGCTAAACCAGGTATGGTTATCGGTAAAGGTGGTGCTAACGTTGATGCACTCCGTGCAAAACTTAACAAATTGACTGGAAAACAAGTACACATCAACATCATCGAAATCAAACAACCTGATTTGGATGCTCACCTTGTAGGTGAAGGAATTGCTCGTCAATTGGAGCAACGTGTTGCTTTCCGTCGTGCACAAAAACAAGCAATCCAACGTGCAATGCGTGCTGGAGCTAAAGGAATCAAAACTCAAGTATCAGGTCGTTTGAACGGTGCAGATATCGCCCGTGCTGAAGGATACTCTGAAGGAACTGTTCCACTTCACACACTTCGTGCAGATATCGATTACGCTTGGGAAGAAGCAGATACTACATACGGTAAACTTGGTGTTAAAGTATGGATCTACCGTGGTGAAGTTCTTCCAGCTCGTAAAAACACTAAAGGAGGTAAATAACCAATGTTAGTACCTAAACGTGTTAAACACCGTCGTGAATTCCGTGGAAAAATGCGCGGTGAAGCAAAAGGTGGAAAAGAAGTAGCATTCGGTGAATACGGTCTTCAAGCTACAACTAGCCACTGGATCACTAACCGCCAAATCGAAGCTGCTCGTATCGCCATGACTCGTTACATGAAACGTGGTGGTAAAGTTTGGATTAAAATCTTCCCACACAAATCATACACTGCTAAAGCTATCGGTGTGCGTATGGGATCTGGTAAAGGGGCACCTGAAGGTTGGGTAGCACCAGTTAAACGTGGTAAAGTGATGTTTGAAATCGCTGGTGTATCTGAAGAAATCGCTCGCGAAGCGCTTCGTCTTGCAAGCCACAAATTGCCAGTTAAATGTAAATTCGTAAAACGTGAAGCAGAATAAGGAGAAGGCATGAAACTTAATGAAGTAAAAGAATTTGTTAAAGAACTTCGTGGTCTTTCTCAAGAAGAACTCGCGAAGCGCGAAAACGAATTGAAAAAAGAATTGTTTGAACTTCGTTTCCAAGCTGCTACTGGTCAATTGGAACAAACAGCTCGCTTGAAAGAAGTTAAAAAACAAATCGCTCGTATCAAAACAGTTCAATCTGAAGCGAAATAATAGACTAGGGAAGGAGAAATTTCAATGGAACGCAATAATCGTAAAGTTCTTGTTGGACGTGTTGTATCTGACAAAATGGACAAGACAATCACAGTTGTAGTTGAAACAAAACGTAACCACCCAGTCTATGGTAAACGTATTAACTACTCTAAGAAATACAAAGCACATGATGAAAACAATGTTGCCAAAGAAGGCGATATCGTACGTATCATGGAAACTCGTCCGCTTTCAGCTACAAAACATTTCCGTCTTGTAGAAGTTGTTGAAGAAGCGGTCATCATCTAATCAAACCTGAAAGGAGAAAACTGAAATGATTCAAACAGAAACTCGTTTGAAAGTCGCAGACAACAGCGGTGCGCGCGAAATCTTGACTATCAAAGTTCTTGGTGGTTCAGGACGTAAATTTGCAAACATCGGTGATGTTATCGTGGCATCTGTAAAACAAGCTACTCCTGGTGGTGCGGTTAAAAAAGGTGACGTTGTAAAAGCTGTTATCGTTCGTACTAAATCAGGTGCTCGTCGTGCTGATGGTTCATACATCAAATTTGACGAAAACGCAGCAGTTATCATCCGTGAAGACAAAACTCCTCGCGGAACACGTATCTTTGGCCCAGTTGCACGTGAATTGCGTGAAGGTGGCTTCATGAAGATCGTGTCACTTGCTCCAGAAGTACTTTAATTTTTAAAAACAAACTAGTCCCCTGGATTACTTTCCAGGGTGCCCTTATGGGCGTAAGAAAAATCAAGGAGAAACCTAATGTTTGTAAAAAAAGGCGACAAAGTTCGCGTAATCGCTGGTAAAGATAAGGGAACAGAAGCTGTTGTCCTTACTGCCCTTCCAAAAGTAAACAAAGTTATCGTTGAAGGTGTTAACATCGTTAAGAAACACCAACGTCCAACTAACGAGCTTCCTCAAGGTGGTATCATCGAGAAAGAAGCAGCTATCCACGTATCAAACGTTCAAGTATTGGACAAAAATGGTGTAGCTGGTCGTGTTGGTTACAAATTTGTAGACGGTAAAAAAGTTCGCTACAACAAAAAATCAGGCGAAGTGCTTGATTAATCACGAAGGAAAGGAGAAGTATAATGGCAAATCGTTTAAAAGAAAAATATCTTAATGAAGTAGTTCCTGCTTTGACAGAACAATTCAACTACTCATCAGTGATGGCTGTGCCTAAAGTAGATAAGATCGTTTTGAACATGGGTGTTGGTGAAGCTGTATCAAACGCTAAAAGTCTTGAAAAAGCTGCTGAAGAATTGGCACTTATCTCAGGTCAAAAACCACTTATCACTAAAGCTAAAAAATCAATCGCCGGCTTCCGTCTTCGTGAAGGTGTAGCGATCGGTGCAAAAGTTACCCTTCGTGGTGAACGTATGTACGAATTCTTGGACAAATTGGTTTCAGTTTCACTTCCACGTGTGCGTGACTTCCACGGTGTTCCAACAAAATCATTTGATGGACGCGGAAACTACACTCTTGGTGTGAAAGAACAATTGATCTTCCCAGAAATCAACTTTGATGACGTTGACAAAACTCGTGGTCTTGACATCGTTATCGTAACAACTGCTAACACTGACGAAGAGTCACGTGCATTGCTTACAGGCCTTGGAATGCCTTTTGCAAAATAATATAGGAGGTAAATCTAATGGCTAAAAAATCAATGATTGCTAAGAACAAACGTCCAGCGAAGTTCTCTACTCAAGCTTATACTCGTTGTGAAAAATGTGGTCGTCCACATTCAGTTTACCGCAAATTTAAACTTTGCCGTGTTTGCTTCCGTGAATTAGCTTACAAAGGACAAATTCCTGGTGTAACAAAAGCATCTTGGTAATATCATGATACAAAGAGCGTAACAACCACAGCAAAAATAGGAAATTTGGAGAAGGAGCGATGCTCCAAAACAAATTTATCTTTTTTGCACAGGTTGTAGCTCGTGTTCAAATAAGAGTTCTCTCATTTGAATGTGTCAATACTATCTGAGCCCAGCTCAATCGTTAACTAGCAAGTGCAACTTGCAAACTACTAGTAAGAGGAGAAAAACAAAATGGTTATGACTGACCCAATCGCAGACTTCCTAACTCGTATTCGTAACGCTAACCAAGCGAAACACGAAGTACTTGAAGTACCTGCATCAAACATCAAAAAAGGGATTGCTGAAATCCTTAAACGCGAAGGTTTTGTTAAGAACGTAGAAATCATCGAAGATGACAAACAAGGCATCATCCGTGTATTCCTTAAATACGGACCAAACGGTGAAAAAGTTATCACTAACTTGAAACGTGTTTCTAAACCAGGACTTCGTGTCTACAAAAAACGTGAAGATCTTCCAAAAGTTCTTAACGGACTTGGAATTGCTATCCTTTCAACTTCTGAAGGTTTGCTTACTGATAAAGAAGCTCGCCAAAAGAATGTTGGTGGAGAAGTTATCGCTTACGTTTGGTAAAATCAAGATACAAAGAGCGTCATGAGCAATGTGAAAATAGGAAATCTGACAAAGAGTGTTAACACTCTAGGAAGATTTGTCTTTTTCACACAGACCATAGCTCGTGTTCAATTTAGCTGATTTACTGATCAGCTAAATAGAGAGTAAATTAGTTTAGGAGAAAAAGATGAAAGCTACTGAATTGAATGAAAAACTTATTGTTGCAGAAGACGCTTTGGCTGAATTGTCAAAAGATGACCTTGTATCTCTTTTATGTGAAATTGGTTATAGTCCTGCGGCTATTGATGTATTGACAGAATATCAGGAGTTTGTCAAAGCTTTTCGAAAGAAACTAGGTTTGCTCTAATCCGAATGCCCCCCGTGAAAACTGGCCGTTCTGGCCTGACAATTTAACAGGAGAATAAAAACATGTCACGTATTGGTAATAAAGTTATCGTGTTGCCTGCTGGTGTTGAAATCACTAACAATGGCAACGTTGTAACTGTAAAAGGACCTAAAGGAGAACTTACTCGTGAGTTCTCAAAAGATATTGAAATTCGTGTGGAAGGTACTGAAGTAACTCTTCACCGTCCAAACGATTCAAAAGAAATGAAAACAATCCACGGAACTACTCGTGCCCTTTTGAACAACATGGTTGTTGGTGTATCAGAAGGATTCAAGAAAGAACTTGAAATGCGTGGGGTTGGTTACCGTGCACAACTTCAAGGATCTAAACTTGTTTTGGCTGTTGGTAAATCTCATCCAGACGAAGTTGAAGCTCCAGAAGGAATTACTTTTGAACTTCCAAACCCAACAACAATCGTTGTTAGCGGAATTTCAAAAGAAGTAGTTGGTCAAACAGCTGCTTACGTACGTAGCCTTCGTTCACCAGAACCATATAAAGGTAAAGGTATCCGTTACGTTGGTGAATTCGTTCGCCGTAAAGAAGGTAAAACAGGTAAATAATGTTGAGTGGTTGATTTTTAACCACCAACCTATTTTCCAACTTAGTGCATAGCACACGATTTAAAACTAAAGAGGTGAAAACTGTGATTTCTAAACCAGATAAAAACAAACTCCGCCAAAAACGCCGCCGTCGCGTTCGCGGAAAACTCTCTGGAACTGCTGATCGCCCACGTTTGAACGTATTCCGTTCTAATACAGGCATCTACGCTCAAGTGATTGATGACGTAGCGGGTGTAACGCTCGCAAGTGCTTCAACTCTTGACAAAGAAGTTTCAAAAGGAACTAAAACTGAACAAGCCGTTGCTGTCGGTAAACTCGTTGCAGAACGTGCAAACGCTAAAGGTATTTCAGAAGTGGTGTTCGACCGCGGTGGATATCTATATCACGGACGTGTGAAAGCTTTGGCTGATGCAGCTCGTGAAAACGGATTGAAATTCTAATAGGAGGACACTAGAAAATGGCATTTAAAGACAATGCAGTTGAATTAGAAGAACGCGTAGTTGCTGTCAACCGTGTTACAAAAGTTGTTAAAGGTGGACGTCGTCTTCGTTTCGCAGCTCTTGTTGTTGTTGGTGACCACAACGGTCGCGTAGGATTTGGTACTGGTAAAGCTCAAGAAGTTCCAGAAGCAATCCGCAAAGCAGTAGAAGATGCTAAGAAAAACTTGATTGAAGTTCCTATGGTTGGAACAACAATCCCACACGAAGTTCTTTCAGAATTCGGTGGAGCTAAAGTATTGTTGAAACCTGCTGTAGAAGGTTCTGGAGTTGCCGCTGGTGGTGCAGTTCGTGCCGTTGTGGAATTGGCAGGTGTGGCAGATATTACATCTAAATCACTTGGTTCTAACACTCCAATCAACATTGTTCGCGCAACTGTTGAAGGTTTGAAACAATTGAAACGCGCTGAAGAAGTTGCTGCCCTTCGTGGTATTTCAGTTTCTGATTTGGCATAAGAAAGGGGATAAAATGGCTCAAATTAAAATTACTTTGACTAAGTCTCCAATCGGACGCATTCCATCACAACGTAAAACTGTTGTAGCACTTGGACTTGGCAAATTGAACAGCTCTGTTATCAAAGAAGACAACGCTGCTATCCGTGGTATGATCACTGCAGTATCTCACTTGGTAACAGTTGAAGAAGTAAACTAATGAATTTTTAGGGGATGTGGCAATACTCATCCCCTAAAACTAGATATAGTCATCTAAGATGACAATGTATAGGCGAGTTGATAAGGGAGACAACCTTTTCTCTCTTATCGGCGCTAGCATTTTACAAAAGAGGAGAAAATAATAATGAAACTTCATGAATTGAAACCTGCAGAAGGTTCTCGTAAAGTACGTAACCGTGTTGGTCGTGGTACTTCATCAGGTAACGGTAAAACATCTGGTCGCGGTCAAAAAGGTCAAAAAGCTCGTAGCGGTGGCGGAGTTCGCCTTGGTTTTGAAGGTGGACAAACTCCATTGTTCCGTCGTCTTCCAAAACGTGGATTCACTAACATCAACGCTAAAGAATACGCAATTGTAAACCTTGACCAACTCAACGTCTTTGAAGACGGTGCAGAAGTAACTCCAGTTGTACTTATCGAAGCAGGAATTGTGAAAGCTGAAAAATCAGGAGTTAAAATTCTTGGTAACGGTGAGTTGACTAAGAAATTGACTGTGAAAGCAGCTAAATTCTCTAAATCAGCTGAGGAAGCTATCACTGCTAAAGGTGGTTCTGTAGAAGTCATCTAAGAGAGGTGACCCATGTTTTTTAAATTATTAAAAGAAGCGCTCAAGGTTAAACAAGTTCGATCAAAAATTCTCTTTACGATTTTTATTATTCTTGTTTTCCGTATTGGGACAAGTATCACTGTTCCAGGTGTGAATGCAAAAAGTTTAGAAGCTCTCAGTGGTTTATCTTTCTTGAACATGCTTAGTCTTGTTTCAGGGAATGCCATGAAGAACTTCTCCGTTTTCGCACTCGGAGTAAGTCCGTATATCACTGCTTCCATCGTTGTTCAATTGCTACAAATGGATATTTTACCGAAGTTTGTAGAATGGGGCAAACAAGGGGAAGTAGGACGGAGAAAACTAAATCAGGCTACTCGTTATATTGCACTTGTACTTGCATTTGTTCAATCTATCGGGATTACAGCAGGATTTAATACTCTATCTGGAGCAAAATTATTAACGACAGCGTTAACTCCACAAGTTTTTGTTACTATTGGTATTATCCTCACAGCAGGTAGTATGATTGTAACTTGGCTCGGGGAACAAATTACAGATAAGGGATACGGAAACGGTGTTTCTATGATCATCTTTGCAGGTATTGTCGCTTCAATCCCTGAGATGATTAAAGGAATCTATGTTGACTACTTCGTCAATATTCCAAGTAGCCGTTTGACTTCATCTATTATCTTTGTCGTTATTTTGATTATCGCTGTCTTGTTGATTGTATACTTTACAACCTATGTTCAACAGGCAGAATATAAAATTCCAATCCAATATACAAAAGTTGCTCAAGGAGCCCCATCAAGCTCATACCTTCCATTGAAGGTAAACCCAGCGGGGGTTATCCCAGTTATCTTTGCAAGTTCCATTACAGCAGCACCTGCAGCCATTCTTCAGTTTTTGAGTGCTACAGGTCATGATTGGGCTTGGGTACGTACAGCACAGGAAATGTTATCTACAACATCTCCAACAGGTGTTGCTATGTATGCCTTGTTGATCATTCTCTTTACATTCTTCTATACATTTGTACAGATCAATCCAGAGAAAGCAGCAGAAAACTTGCAAAAAAGTGGAGCCTACATTCATGGTGTCCGTCCTGGTAAGGGAACTGAAGAATTCATGTCGAAACTTCTTCGTCGCCTTGCGACGGTCGGATCAATCTTCCTTGGTGTGATTTCAATCTTGCCGATTGTGGCAAAAGATGTCTTTGGTCTTTCAGAAGCTGTTGCTTTTGGGGGAACTAGTCTTTTGATCATTATCTCAACTGGTATCGAAGGAATCAAACAGCTAGAAGGTTACCTATTGAAACGTAAGTATGTTGGTTTCATGGATAAAACAGAATAAAAGCAAAATTACTTTTGCTTAGAGAGTGGAGTATGAAGATCTATCTATCAGAGAGATTTTCGTCTCCCCTCTTCTATTTTGTTTTTAAATAGGGGTTGAAAGAGATTTCTGCTTCTATTTAAATACAAAATAAGGAGATCCTATCATGAATCTTTTGATTATGGGCTTACCTGGAGCAGGTAAGGGAACGCAAGCAGCTAAAATTGTGGAGCAATTCCACGTGGCACACATTTCAACTGGAGATATGTTCCGTGCTGCTATGGCAAATCAAACTGAAATGGGTGTACTTGCAAAGTCATACATCGACAAAGGTGAGTTGGTTCCAGATGAAGTTACAAATGGAATCGTTAAAGAACGCCTTTCGCAGGACGACATCAAGGAAACAGGTTTCTTGTTGGATGGTTACCCACGTACGATTGAACAAGCGCATGCCTTGGACAAAACATTGGCTGAACTTGGTATCGAACTAGAAGGTGTGATCAACATCGAAGTGAACCCAGACTCTCTCTTGGAACGTTTGAGTGGCCGCATCATCCACCGCGAAACAGGTGAAACCTTCCACAAAGTTTTCAACCCACCAGTTGACTACAAAGAAGAAGATTACTACCAACGCGAAGATGACAAACCGGAGACAGTTAAGCGTCGTTTGGATGTTAATATTGCACAAGGTGAACCAATCATTGCTCACTACCGTGCCAAAGGTTTGGTCCACGATATCGAAGGAAATCAAGATATCAATGATGTGTTCAAAGACATCGAAAAAGTATTGACAAATTTGAAATAAAGCGTTTTTCACACTTGCAAAAAATCGCTACAAATGTTATACTGAGATAGTCTGACTTATAATTGTTGTCTCTATGTTTAGAGGCATCAAATCGAAATTTATGGAGGTGCTTTTGCGTGGCAAAAGACGATGTGATTGAAGTTGAAGGCAAAGTAGTCGATACAATGCCTAACGCAATGTTTACGGTTGAACTTGAAAATGGACATCAGATTTTAGCAACAGTTTCTGGTAAAATTCGTAAAAACTATATTCGTATTTTAGCGGGAGATCGTGTTACTGTCGAGATGAGTCCATATGACTTGACACGTGGACGTATCACTTACCGCTTTAAATAATCGAAAAACTTGGAGGGATAAGAAATGAAAGTAAGACCATCGGTCAAACCAATTTGCGAATACTGTAAAGTAATTCGTCGTAATGGTCGTGTTATGGTAATTTGCCCAGCAAATCCAAAACACAAACAACGTCAAGGATAAGATAGAAAGGAGAAAACATGGCTCGTATTGCTGGAGTTGACATTCCAAATGACAAACGCGTAGTAATCTCATTAACTTACGTTTATGGTATCGGACTTGCAACATCTAAGAAAATTTTGGCTGCTGCTGGAATTTCAGAAGATGTTCGTGTACGTGACCTTACGTCAGATCAAGAAGATGCTATCCGTCGTGAAGTGGATGCAATCAAAGTTGAAGGTGACCTTCGTCGTGAAGTAAACTTGAACATCAAACGTTTGATGGAAATCGGTTCTTACCGTGGTATTCGTCACCGTCGTGGACTTCCTGTCCGTGGACAAAACACCAAAAACAACGCTCGCACTCGTAAAGGTAAAGCTGTTGCGATTGCTGGTAAGAAAAAATAATATAGGAGGTAAAAGTCTTGGCTAAACCAACACGTAAACGTCGTGTGAAAAAGAATATCGAATCTGGTATTGCTCATATTCACGCTACATTTAATAACACTATTGTTATGATTACTGATGTGCATGGTAATGCAATTGCTTGGTCATCAGCTGGTGCTCTTGGTTTCAAAGGTTCTCGTAAATCTACACCATTCGCTGCTCAAATGGCTTCTGAAGCTGCTGCTAAATCTGCACAAGAACACGGTCTTAAATCAGTTGAAGTTACTGTAAAAGGTCCAGGTTCTGGTCGTGAGTCAGCTATTCGTGCGCTTGCTGCCGCTGGTCTTGAAGTAACAGCAATTCGTGATGTGACTCCAGTGCCACACAATGGTGCTCGTCCTCCAAAACGTCGCCGTGTATAATCATCGCATTACACTGCTTTTCGTTTAAGAGGGAGTAACTAAATGATTGAGTTTGAAAAACCAAATATAACAAAAATTGATGAGAATAAAGATTATGGCAAGTTTGTAATCGAACCACTTGAACGTGGCTACGGTACAACTCTTGGTAACTCTCTTCGTCGTGTACTACTAGCTTCTCTACCAGGAGCAGCAGTGACATCTATCAACATTGAAGGTGTCTTGCATGAGTTTGACACAGTCCCAGGTGTTCGTGAAGACGTGATGCAAATCATTCTGAACATTAAAGGGATTGCAGTGAAATCATACGTTGAAGACGAAAAAATCATTGAACTTGACGTTGAAGGTCCTGCTGAAATTACAGCTGGAGACATTTTGACTGATAGTGATATTGAGATTGTAAATCCAGATCATTATCTCTTTACAATCGGTGAAGGTTCTTCTCTAAAAGCGACAATGACTGTTAACAGTGGTCGTGGATATGTACCTGCTGATGAAAACAAAAAAGATAATGCACCAGTTGGAACACTTGCTGTAGATTCTATTTATACACCAGTTACAAAAGTCAACTATCAAGTAGAGCCTGCTCGTGTAGGTAGCAATGATGGATTTGACAAATTAACCCTTGAAATCTTGACTAATGGAACAATTATTCCAGAAGATGCTTTAGGGCTTTCAGCGCGTATCTTGACAGAACATCTTGATTTGTTTACAAATCTTACTGAGATTGCTAAGTCAACTGAAGTGATGAAAGAAGCTGATACTGAATCTGACGATCGTATTTTGGATCGTACGATTGAGGAACTGGACTTGTCTGTGCGTTCATACAACTGTTTGAAACGTGCCGGTATCAATACTGTGCATGATTTGACAGAAAAATCTGAAGCAGAGATGATGAAGGTACGAAATCTTGGACGCAAGAGTTTGGAAGAAGTGAAACTCAAACTCATTGACTTGGGTCTTGGATTAAAAGATAAATAAAGGAGGAATACATGGCTTACCGTAAACTAGGACGCACTAGCTCACAACGTAAAGCAATGCTTCGCGATTTGACAACTGACCTTTTGATCAACGAATCAATCGTGACAACTGAAGCTCGTGCTAAAGAAATCCGTAAAACTGTTGAAAAAATGATTACTCTAGGTAAACGTGGTGATTTGCATGCACGTCGTCAAGCAGCTGCTTTCGTACGTAATGAAATCGCATCTGAAAACTATGATGAAGCAACTGATAAGTACACTTCTACTACAGCACTTCAAAAATTGTTCTCAGAAATCGCACCTCGTTATGCTGAACGTAACGGTGGATACACTCGTATCCTTAAAACTGAACCACGTCGTGGTGATGCTGCGCCAATGGCGATCATCGAATTAGTATAAAATCATCAATTTTGTTGAGTGTTATGATGATGGAGTCTTGTGCTCTTAGTCTAGCTCTGGTCTACCGCTGGGACTTATGTCCTAGCGGGAACACTCATCATCATTTGATAGGGTAGACGCTTGTTTACGAAATTGTTTTTTTCTTAAGAACAACTTCGTAAGCAGGCGTTTTTTAGTATTTTCTATGGAAATATGCTATACTAGGAAAAAAGAAAATCAAAAACGTTCAGGTTTTCTAAAAATCGTAGAAATGGGGTATAAGGATGAAGGCTATTATTACAGTGGTTGGTAAGGACAAGGCTGGGATCGTTGCAGGCGTGTCTACTAAGATTGCAGAGTTGGGTTTGAATATTGACGATATTTCTCAGACGGTGTTGGATGAATACTTTACTATGATGGCGGTCGTTTCTAGTGACGAAAAACAGGATTTCACTTATCTTCGAAATGAGTTTGAAACTTTCGGTCAGACCTTGAATGTCAAAATAAATATTCAAAGTGCGGCGATTTTTGACGCTATGTATAATATCTAGGAGGTGGCTATGGATATTAGACAAGTTACAGAAACCATTGCCATGATCGAGGAGCAGAACTTCGATATCAGAACCATCACCATGGGGATTTCCCTTTTGGATTGTATTGATCCAGATATTGAACGTGCTGCTGAAAAGATTTACCAAAAAATCACCACTAAAGCTGCAAATTTAGTGGCTGTAGGAGACGAAATTGCTGCAGAACTTGGGATTCCTATTGTTAATAAACGAGTATCGGTGACTCCGATTTCTTTAATTGGTGCAGCGACTGATGCGACGGACTATCTTGTTTTGGCAAAGGCTCTTGACAAGGCTGCCAAGGAGATCGGTGTTGATTTTATTGGTGGATTCTCTGCCTTGGTACAAAAGGGTTATCAAAAAGGTGATGAAATTCTCATCAATTCTATCCCGCGCGCTCTAGCTGAGACAGACAAGGTTTGTTCGTCTGTTAACATTGGCTCGACCAAGTCAGGTATCAACATGACTGCGGTCGCTGATATGGGGCGTATCATCAAGGAAACAGCTGCGCTATCAGATATGGGTGCGGCCAAGTTGGTCGTATTTGCTAATGCTGTTGAGGACAATCCTTTTATGGCAGGGGCTTTCCATGGTGTTGGGGAAGCAGATGTTATCATCAATGTTGGTGTTTCAGGTCCTGGTGTTGTCAAACGCGCCTTGGAGAAAGTTCGTGGTCAGAGTTTTGATGTTGTAGCTGAGACGGTCAAGAAAACAGCCTTTAAGATTACTCGTATTGGTCAGCTAGTCGGTCAAATGGCCAGCGAGAGACTGGGTGTTGACTTTGGGATTGTCGACCTAAGCTTGGCACCAACTCCTGCAGTTGGCGATTCTGTGGCTCGTGTCCTTGAGGAAATGGGCCTAGAAACAGTTGGTACGCATGGGACGACGGCTGCCCTCGCTCTTTTGAATGACCAAGTTAAGAAGGGCGGAGTGATGGCTTGTAACCAAGTCGGTGGCTTGTCAGGTGCTTTTATCCCCGTTTCTGAAGATGAGGGGATGATTGGTGCGGTACAAGATGGCTCTCTGAATTTAGAGAAACTAGAAGCCATGACGGCTATCTGTTCTGTTGGGCTGGATATGATTGCCATTCCGGAAGATACGCCTGCTGAAACCATTGCAGCTATGATTGCGGATGAGGCGGCAATTGGTGTCATTAACATGAAAACAACGGCCGTCCGTATTATTCCAAAGGGCAAAGAAGGCGATATGATTGAGTTTGGAGGCTTGCTAGGGACAGCTCCAGTTATGAAGGTCAACGGGGCTTCGTCTGTTGATTTCATCTCTCGCGGTGGGCAAATCCCAGCTCCAATCCATAGTTTTAAAAATTAATAAAAAAGCGAGAGGATTTAAGTTGAGTTTAAGGATGACTGTGTATACTATAATCATTAAATAAAGACCTCCTAACTTTATTTAATAGAAATCCTAAACTTTTTCATAATAATCTCCTAGGGAAGCTACCATGAGGGTAGCTTTTCTTTTGGATAATTTACAAATGTTGGCTTTGCTTTTGAAAGCCGAATATTTCTTTGATCCATGATATAATAGAAGAAAATGGAGGATAGAAAATGTCTAAAGTAAGATTGTATTTGGTCCGTCATGGGAAAACGATGTTTAACACCATTGGACGTGCTCAAGGATGGAGTGATACACCTCTGACTGCAGAAGGTGAGTTGGGAATCCATGAACTGGGAATTGGCTTGAGAGAGTCTGGCTTGCAGTTTGACCGCGCTTATTCCAGTGATTCAGGTCGCACTATTCAAACCATGGGAATTATCCTAGAAGAACTTGGACTACAGGGGAAAATCCCTTACCGCATGGACAAGCGCATCAGAGAGTGGTGCTTTGGTAGTTTTGATGGGGCCTATGATGGGGACCTCTTTATGGGATTGATTCCGAGAATTTTCAATGTAGACCATGTTCATCAGTTGTCCTATGCAGAACTAGCAGAAGGTTTGGTAGAGGTTGATACTGCAGGCTGGGCTGAAGGTTGGGAAAAACTCAGTGGTCGAATCAAGGAAGGCTTTGAAGCGATTGCTAAAGAAATGGAAGAACAAGGTGGGGGTAATGCCCTCGTTGTGAGCCATGGAATGACGATTGGTACCATTGTTTATCTGATCAATGGTATGCATCCGCATGGCCTCGATAATGGTAGCGTGACGATTCTTGAATATGAGGACGGTCAGTTTAGCGTTGAGGTTGTTGGTGACCGTAGTTATCGAGAACTGGGACGTGAGAAGATGGAAGAGACAAATAATCAATAGAAGTTAGCTCCGATTAGGAGCTAACTTTTTTTCCTGTTAAATAAGTTGGATTTGCGACCCAGTATTTCTTGTTATCCAAGTCTAAAAGAACATTTCTCGTCTTTCAAATTCCCTCAAAAATGGTATAATAGTAACATCACAAAATTGGAGAGAGACCATGAGTTTTTACAATCATAAAGAAATTGAGCCTAAGTGGCAGGGCTACTGGGCAGAACATCATACATTTAAGACAGGAACAGATGCATCAAAACCGAAGTTTTATGCTCTCGACATGTTCCCATATCCTTCAGGAGCTGGATTGCACGTAGGACACCCAGAAGGCTACACAGCGACTGATATCCTTAGCCGTTACAAACGTGCGCAAGGCTACAATGTCCTTCACCCAATGGGTTGGGATGCCTTTGGTTTGCCTGCAGAGCAATACGCTATGGATACGGGGAATGACCCGGCAGAATTTACAGCGGAAAACATTGCCAACTTCAAACGTCAAATCAATGCGCTTGGATTCTCTTACGACTGGGATCGTGAAGTCAACACAACAGATCCAAACTACTACAAATGGACTCAGTGGATCTTCACCAAGCTTTACGAAAAAGGTTTAGCTTATGAAGCGGAAGTGCCAGTAAACTGGGTTGAGGAATTGGGGACGGCCATTGCCAACGAAGAAGTCCTTCCTGACGGAACTTCTGAGCGTGGAGGCTATCCAGTTGTCCGCAAACCGATGCGCCAATGGATGCTTAAAATCACTGCCTATGCGGAGCGTTTGCTTAATGACTTGGATGATCTTGACTGGCCAGAGTCTATCAAGGACATGCAACGCAACTGGATTGGTAAATCAACTGGTGCTAATGTAACTTTCAAAGTGAAAGGGACTGACAAGGAATTTACCGTCTTTACGACACGTCCAGATACCCTTTTCGGTGCGACTTTCACTGTATTGGCGCCTGAGCATGATTTGGTAGATGCTATCGTCAGTCCAGAACAAGCTGAAGCCGTAGCAGACTACAAACACCAAGCTAGCCTCAAGTCTGACTTGGCTCGTACCGACCTTGCCAAGGAAAAAACAGGGGTTTGGACTGGTGCTTATGCTATCAACCCTGTCAATGGTAAGGAAATTCCAATCTGGATCGCCGACTATGTTCTTGCGAGCTATGGAACAGGTGCCGTTATGGCTGTGCCAGCCCACGACCAACGTGACTGGGAATTTGCCAAACAATTTGACCTTCCAATCGTAGAAGTGCTAGAAGGTGGAAATGTAGCAGAAGCTGCCTATACTGAAGATGGTCTTCATGTCAATTCAGACTTCCTAGATGGACTGAACAAAGAAGAAGCGATTGCTAAAATTGTGGCTTGGTTGGAAGAGAAAGGTTGTGGACAAGAGAAGGTTACCTACCGTCTCCGCGACTGGCTCTTTAGCCGTCAACGTTACTGGGGTGAGCCAATCCCAATCATTCATTGGGAAGATGGGACTTCAACAGCTGTTCCTGAAAGTGAATTGCCACTTGTCTTGCCAGTCACCAAGGATATCCGTCCTTCAGGTACTGGGGAAAGCCCATTGGCTAACTTGACCGACTGGCTTGAAGTGACGCGTGAAGATGGTGTCAAAGGTCGTCGTGAAACCAACACCATGCCACAATGGGCTGGTTCAAGTTGGTACTATCTCCGCTATATCGACCCACACAACACAGAAAAATTGGCCGACGAGGATCTCCTCAAACAATGGTTGCCAGTGGATATCTACGTGGGTGGTGCGGAGCACGCTGTACTTCACTTGCTTTACGCTCGTTTCTGGCATAAATTCCTCTATGACATCGGTGTTGTTCCGACTAAGGAACCATTCCAAAAACTCTTTAACCAAGGAATGATTTTGGGAACAAGCTACCGTGACCACCGTGGCGCTCTTGTAGCGACTGATAAGGTTGAAAAACGTGACGGTTCTTTCTTCCATGTGGAAACAGGAGAAGAGTTGGAGCAAGCACCAGCCAAGATGTCTAAATCTCTTAAGAACGTTGTCAACCCAGACGATGTGGTGGAACAATACGGTGCCGACACTCTTCGTGTCTATGAAATGTTCATGGGACCACTCGATGCTTCCATCGCTTGGTCAGAAGAAGGTCTGGAAGGAAGCCGTAAGTTCCTAGATCGTGTTTACCGTTTGATTACAAGTAAAGAAATTGTTGCGGAAAATAATGGTGCTCTTGACAAGGTTTACAATGAAACCGTTAAATCTGTTACTGAGCAAATCGAATCCATGAAATTCAATACAGCCATTGCCCAACTTATGGTCTTTGTCAACGCTGCTAATAAGGAAGACAAACTCTATGTGGACTACGCCAAAGGCTTTATCCAATTGATTGCCCCATTTGCACCTCATTTGGCAGAAGAACTCTGGCAAACAGTTGCTGCAACAGGTGAGTCCATCTCTTATGTAGCTTGGCCAACTTGGGACGAAAGTAAATTGGTTGAAGATGAAATCGAAATCGTCGTCCAAATCAAAGGAAAAGTTCGTTCCAAATTGATGGTTGCTAAAGACCTATCACGCGAAGAATTGCAAGAAATCGCTCTGGCTGATGAAAAAGTTAAAGCAGAAATTGACGGCAAGGAAATCGTGAAGGTGATTGCGGTACCTAACAAACTCGTTAATATCGTCGTTAAATAACGAGTTTATTATCTCTATCTGCCACCTTCAATAGTCCACTGGACTATTGAAGCCAACTAAATTGGTTAATATTGTTGTGAAATAAGATAGGAATCCTCCAGAGCTGAACTCTGGAGGATTTTTTGAATTTTTTCATGAAAGTATGATATACTATGTGCAATTATAAAGTTTGAAAAGTAAAACAAGGAGAAAACAATGCCAGTAAACGAATATGGTCAGATAATTGGTGAGCCAATGAAAGGTTATACACCAGGTGAATTGCCTTCCATTGATTTCTTAGAAGGGCGCTACACTCGGATAGAGCCTCTTTCGGTAGAAAAGCATGCGGAGGATTTACTAGCTGTTTATGGCCCAGATACTCCTCGGGAGATGTGGACCTACCTCTTTCAGGAACCAGTGGCAGATATGGAGGAACTGGTTACCGTTTTAAATCAGATGTTGGCTCGTAAGGACCGTTTTTACTATGCGATTATAGACAAGGCAACTGGTAAGGCCTTGGGAACCTTTTCGCTTATGCGCATCGACCAAAATAATCGTGTAGTTGAAGTTGGGACTGTTATTTTTTCTCCAGAGCTAAGGGGAACACGAATAGGGACAGAAGCCCAGTATCTCTTGGCGCGCTATGTGTTTGAGGAGCTTAACTATCGTCGCTATGAGTGGAAATGTGATTCTCTAAATATCCCATCAAGACGAGCCGCGGAGCGTTTGGGCTTTGTCTATGAAGGAACTTTCCGCCAGGCAGTTGTTTATAAGGGGCGCACGAGGGATACGGATTGGCTCTCTATGATTGATAAGGACTGGCCTCAAGTCAAAGCTCGTTTAGAAACATGGTTGGCTCCTGAAAATTTTGATAAAAATGGACGACAGTACAAGAGCTTGAGAGAACTTTAAGAGGTGTTGACATGATCACTATTAAAAAGCAAGAAATTGTCAAGTTAGAGGATGTTTTGCATCTCTATCAGGCTGTCGGTTGGACAAATTATACCCATCAACCTCAGATGCTGGAGAAGGCCTTGTCTCACTCATTAGCGATTTATCTGGCACTTGATGGAGATGCTGTGGTGGGTTTGGTCCGTTTGGTTGGAGATGGTTTCTCATCGATTTTTGTCCAGGATTTGATCGTTTTGCCTAGCTATCAACGCCAAGGGATTGGTAGCGACTTAATGAAAGAGGCTTTAGGTGATTACAAAGATGCCTATCAAGTCCAACTAGTGACCGATCAGACAGAAAAAACCTTGGGATTCTATCGTTCTCTGGGATTTGAAACCTTATCTACTTATGATTGTACAGGAATGATTTGGGTGGATAGAAAAAGATAAAAAAATCATTTTTTCTTAAGTAAAGTTTAAGTCTTTTCCTGTATTATATAATCATTAAATGAAGACCTCCTAACTTTGTTTAATGTAATCCTAAACTTTTCTTTTTCATCATAATCTCCTAAAGAAGTCACCCAATCAGGTGGCTTTTTTATGACTTGGAGAGGAAAAATCCATTTGAAAAAAATTTTTAAAAAAATGATAAATCAGGAGAAAAGTTAAGTTAGCTTTAAGATTCATCTTGTATCATATAACCATTAAATAAAGACCTCCTAACTTTATTTAATGAAATCCTAAACTTTTCTTTTTCATAATAATCTCCCTAAAGAAGCCACCCAATCAGGTGGCTTTTTTGTTAAAAAAACTCCTTAGAAAAGACTAAGGAGAAAGAATCATGTTTTCTTTTTAAGTTGTTGATTTCGATACTGTCTAGGTGTTAGGAGATAGTGCTGCTTAAATTGACGGTTGAAGTTTGAAAGGTTGGTGAAGCCGACCTGGCTTGCAATTTCTTGAATGCTGAGGTTGGTTTGGACGAGTTTCTCACAGGATTTTTCAAGACGTAACTGGAGCAGGTAGTCCATACAACTGGCTCCAGTATGTAGCTTGAAAATACTCATAAAGTGATTTTTACTATATCCAAATGTTGCAGCCAGTTGCTCAATATGAATGGGTTCTGAGTAGTGCTGTTCAAGGTAGCAAATCACTTCTTTTAGTTTTTGGTATTTTTGGTAGGTATCATCTGTATAGTGTCGATTGACGTATCTATACTTAAAGAGAAGATGAAGCAATTCGTATAGTTTAGATTTTATGAGTAGATCGTAGTATATGCCTTTTTCTTCAAGGATAGAAAAGAGGGAAAGAAGGCAGGATTGAATTTGATCATAGGCCTTATCGCCTGGTGATATTTGAGGAGTGAGGCAAAAGTGACCAGAGTGGAGGGGTTGGATATAGCGTTGGCTAAAGCTGTCAATTTGACTTCTACCAAGATAATCTAGATGAATCCGAAAGCTGGTAGAAAATAGTTCTTGATCTTTGTGAGAATAGATAGCATGGAGAGAGGTCGGTTGGATAAGAAAAATATCTCCTTTACGACTTTCAAAGCGTTCTGAGTTGATATGAACGATGGCAGAACCCTTTGTAACATAAATAATCTCTAGCTCAGGATGACAATGATAGATTGTGTCAGGAGATGTTTTGGATAAGATTTGTTTTTCAAAATCATATGGGAAGTCAGATGGGTTATCTCGTAAGAAACGTGAACGGTCTGCCATGGTAAATCCTCCCAATATTCTATTACTACTTTTATTATACCAAAAAAACTTCCTTATCTAGGAAGTTTTCGAGTTTTAAGCTTTCTTTTTCATATAAAAAATAGTAAGCATAAGTCCAATGAAGGCCAAAGCAATAGCCACATAAAAAGCTACACTATAATTTCCATTATTAGCCATTGCCATTTGAACAGCGACCTTGGGAGCGAAAAATGCTGCTAAAGAATATCCAGTGAAGACGATACCGTAGTTGACCCCTTGATTTGCAGGACCGTAATTTTCCATGACGATAGATGGGAAGACCCCCATAACACCACCAAAGCAGATACCAAGCCCAATAATTCCTAAGGTAAACCCGAATTGACCAGGAACGATAGTTAGGGAGAATAAAGCTAGGACAATGACAGAATAGATAATCAATAAGGTCTTTGAACGGCCGATTTTATCAGAAAGTGATCCCCAGATAAAACGACCACTAGAGTTTGCGATTGAATAAAGAGAGACATAGAGAGCTGCAGTGCCTGCAGAGAGTCCAAACATTGATTGACCGATTGGTGATGCTTGAGAGGCAATCATCAAACCAGAAAAGGCGCCAACAAAGAACATGCTAATGATAATGTAAAACAGAGGACTTTGTAGCATTTGTTTCCAGTTCTTATTAGTAGGTCCTTGTTTGGTTGGGATAGGAGCTTTCCAGCCTGCTGGTTGGTAGCCACTTGGAGCTGCCTTGATAAAGAAAATTGCACAGATGATAACAACAATATAGACTAGCCCAATTGTACGAAAAGCAAAGAAGGCATCTTGTTGTTGAATGAGATTGCTCGCGACTGGAGAAGCGATGACTGCGGCAAATCCCATGCCACCTGTCAGAATTCCAGAGGCTAAGCCACGTTTATCAGGGAAGAGGCGAAGTGAATTGGAGAGGGCACCTGAATAGGCAAAACCTTGACCAAGCCCGGCCATTAATCCATAGGTCAAATAAAGCATGGCTGGTGAATTGGCATAGCCGGTTAAGTAAAATCCGCTAGCAAATAGAAGAGCACCGAGGGCGATGGTCCATTTTACGTAACCTTTGTCAACTAAATAACCTCCAAGAATCATGGGGATAGGGCCGATTGCAGAGTTGATAGCAAATGCTAACATAATATCAGACATGGACCAGCCTGTTGAACTGCTAAGTGGTCCGGCAAAAACAGAAAAGGAATAGACGGCACCTGTGCAAAGAAGAATGGCTGTAGACGCGACTAAAATCCGCCAACGATTGAATGTCTCTTTCATAAAAACATCCTCCTTAAATGTATATTTTTTCACCAAGACTATATCATAGTTAAGGAAGCCGGTCAATAGTTTACGAAGATATTTTGTTAATTTTTTCACGAACTTGTACTAAAGTACGATAATCTGATAGAATAACACGGTCTTTATTATCAAGGATTTACAAGATTTTCTAAAGTAGTATAATGAAAGTAGATTAAATAAATGAAAGGGGTACCAAGATGAAACTAGTTGCTATCGTTGGAACCAATTCAGATCGCTCAACCAATCGGAAACTCTTGAAATTTATGCAAAAGCACTTTTCGGATAAAGCCGACATTGAGGTATTGGAAATCAAACAATTGCCAGCCTTTAACGAACCTGAGGATAAGCTAGCGCCAGCTGAAGTTCAAGCTTTTTCAGAAAAAATTCTTGCTGCAGATGGTGTGATTATTTCAACACCTGAGTACGACCACACGATACCAGCACCTTTGGCCTCTGCTTTGGAGTGGATTGCTTATACCAGTCGTGCTTTGGTTAACAAACCAACGATGATTGTTGGTGCTTCTCTCGGTTTGCTTGGAACCTCTAGAGCGCAGGCACATTTACGCCAGATTTTAGATGCGCCGGAGCTTAAAGCGAGAGTTATGCCGGGTACAGAGTTCTTTCTAGGTCATTCTGAGCAAGTCCTAGATGATGAGTGTCATTTGAACAATCCTGAAAAGGTTGCAGAACTAGAAGAACATTTTTCAGAGTTTCAAAATTTTGTTGAACTAACAAAGGCTTTGGTCAAACCAGAAGATACAAATCGTAAGAAATCTTTCATTTGGGAAGAATGGTTGAAAGCATAAGTATTTCAAGAAAGGAGAACAATCCATGAAATTAGTAGCTATTGTTGGGACTAATGCAAAAAAATCCTATAATCGCAACCTGTTGCAATTTATGAAAAGACATTTTGCTCAGAAAGCGGATATTGAGATTTTAGAGATAACAGATGTACCAATGTTCAATGAAACAGATGATCAAACAGATACACCTATTATTCAGAAGTTTAATCAAGCTATTTCAAAAGCTGATGGTGTCATTATCTCGACACCCGAGCACAATCATACGATTCCATCAAGTTTGAATAGCTTGCTCGAGTGGTTGTCTTTTAACATTCATCCGCTAGACGGAAAGCCGACAATGATTGTCGGAGCTTCTTACGATATTCAAGGTTCTTCACGAGCCCAACTTCATCTTCGTCAGATTTTGGATGCTCCTGGGGTAAATGCAACAGTTATGCCAGGTAGTGAGTTTTTACTTGGTCGAGCGCATCGAGCATTTGATGATAATGGAGATTTGATTGATGAGCGAACCGTTGATTTCCTAGATAGTTGTTTTTATCGCTTCCTTCGCTTTGTATCCGTTGCAAACCAACTAAACCTTCCTGAAGAAGTTCGCTTTGAACCGGGGACTTACCATGTTACAACTGAAGGCCATAATGGTAAATTACCGATGGATGTAACGGTTTCTGAGGACCGTATTGAAAAAATCGAAATCGATTCTTCTGGAGAATCTTCAGGAATCGCAGATGTCGTCTTTACCCGTATTCCAGCAGAAATCATTGAGGGGCAAACATTAAATGTTGATGCGGTGTCAGGAGCTTCTGTGACTTCAAATGGTGTTTTAGATGGAGTTGCGCGTGCAGTCAAACAAGCCGGTGCAAATCCAGATGTTTTACGGAAGCGTTCAAAAGCGCCATCTGCCCTAGATAAAGAAGATAAGACCTATCAGGCAGATGTTGTCATCGTCGGAGGCGGAGGAGCTGGATTAGCTGCAGCGGCTGCAGTCTTACAAGCTGGTAAGAAGCCAATTGTTGTTGAGAAATTTCCTGCAATTGGAGGAAATACTGTTCGTGCAGGTGGTCCAATGAATGCACCAGATCCAGCATGGCAAGGAACCTTCGCAGCTCATCCAGGTGAGGCACATACGCTTCAAGAATTGATTGCGACAGATGAATCAACGATTGATCCAGAATATCTAGAGGACTTTAGAGCCTTGAAAGTTGAGGTTGAGCAGTATTTGCAGGACCCGAGCTATTTGTTCGATTCTACCTTGCTCTATCGTATCCAAACCTATATCGGTGGGAAACGAAAAGATTTACAAGGGAATGAAATTCATGGCCAATACGATTTGGTTTCTGTTTTAACCGAACGGGCCCTAGAGTCTGTTCGTTGGTTGGAAGACATCGGCGTTGAATTTGTTCGTAGCGAAGTGACAATGCCAGTTGGAGCCCTTTGGCGTCGTGGCCATAAGCCGGTTCAACCAATGGGGTATGCCTTTATATCTGTCCTACAAAAATATGTTCTAGAACATGGTGGCAAGATTTTGACAGATTCTCCAGTTAAAGAATTGCTTGTAAAAGACGGGGCTGTCAAGGGTGTCAGAGCAGAAGGTCGAAACGGTCAAACCATCATTGTCAATGCAGATGCCGTTGTTCTAGCTTCTGGAGGATTTGGTGCCAATACCAAGATGCTACAAAAATACAATACCTACTGGACTGAAATTGCAGATGATATTGCTACATCTAATACACCAGCTGTGACAGGAGATGGTATTCTTTTAGGGCAAAGTGTAGGTGCAGATTTGGTGGGTATGGGCTTTAGTCAAATGATGCCAGTATCCGATCCAGTGACAGGAGCTCTTTTCTCAGGACTTCAAGTTCCTCCAGCAAACTTCATCATGGTAAATACTGAAGGGAAGCGCTTTGTAGATGAGTACGGTAGCCGAGACAAGCTATCTCAAGCGGCGATTGATAATGGAGGCTTGTTCTATCTAATCGCAGATGAACGTATCAAGGAAACTGCCTACAATACTAGCCAAGAAAAAATCGATGCCCAAGTCAAAGCAGGTACTCTTTATCGTGCAGATACGATAGAAGAGTTGGCGGTTCAGATTGGTGTGGATCCACAAGTTCTAGTGGAAACGATTAAGAATTACAATTCCTATGTAGATGCAGGTTTTGATCCTGAATTTAATAAAGGTAGTTTTGATCTCAAGTGTGAGGTTGCGCCATTTTACGCAACACCGAGAAAACCGGCCGTTCACCATACAATGGGTGGACTCAAGATTGATACTTCAACACACGTTTTGAATGAAAACGGTCAGATTATCCCTGGTTTGTATGCTGCCGGAGAAGTCGCAGGTGGACTCCATGCAGGTAACCGTCTAGGAGGAAATTCGCTTACGGATATCTTTACTTTTGGACGTATTGCAGGTCAAACAGCTGTTAAAGAAAATTGTTAGTGATTGATTTAAAAATTAAGGGAATTTTAAGTCTCCTTGTGTATTATATAATCATTAAATAAAGACCTCCTAATACTCTTCGAAAATCTCATCAACCTTCGTTAGAGTCGACTTAGCTAACTATAGTTATGCTTGCGTCTATCTGCCTAGTCTGATTTCGATTTTCATTGAGTACCCTTTATTTAATGAAATCCTAAACTTTTCTTTTTCATAATAATCTCCCTAAAGAGGCCACCCAATCAGGTGGCTTTTTTGTTTGTGGCTTGGATTTTTGATATAATAGAGCCATGAGTAGAATTTTAGATAATGAGATCATGGGGGATGAGGAGTTGGTAGAACGTACCCTCCGTCCCCAGTATTTACGTGAATATATCGGGCAGGATAAGGTCAAGGACCAGCTGCAAATCTTTATCGAAGCTGCCAAAATGCGGGATGAAGCGCTGGACCATGTGCTCTTATTTGGGCCTCCAGGTTTGGGGAAAACGACCATGGCCTTTGTCATTGCCAATGAACTGGGAGTCAATCTCAAGCAAACGTCTGGTCCTGTCATTGAAAAAGCAGGTGACTTGGTAGCGATTTTGAATGATTTGGAGCCTGGAGACGTTCTCTTTATTGACGAGATTCATCGCCTGCCCATGTCGGTGGAAGAGGTGCTTTACAGTGCCATGGAGGACTTCTACATTGATATCATGATTGGTGCTGGTGAAGGCAGTCGCAGTGTTCATTTGGACTTGCCACCATTCACCTTGATTGGTGCGACGACACGTGCGGGGATGCTTTCTAATCCTCTACGAGCACGTTTTGGGATTACGGGTCATATGGAATACTATGCCCATGCTGACTTGACGGAGATTGTTGAGCGGACAGCAGATATTTTTGAGATGGAAATCACCCATGAGGCAGCTGCCGAACTGGCCTTGCGAAGTCGGGGAACTCCTCGTATTGCTAATCGTCTCCTCAAGCGCGTGCGTGACTTTGCGCAGATTATGGGCGATGGCTTGATTGATGATGTCATTACGGATAAGGCCTTGACTATGCTGGATGTAGACCATGAAGGTTTGGACTATGTGGACCAGAAAATCCTTCGCACCATGATTGAGATGTATGGCGGCGGCCCTGTCGGTCTAGGCACTCTTTCTGTTAATATTGCCGAGGAGCGTGAGACGGTGGAGGACATGTATGAGCCCTACCTCATCCAAAAAGGTTTTATCATGCGGACACGGTCTGGACGGGTGGCAACAGCCAAGGCTTATGAACATTTGGGGTATGAATACAGTGAAAAATGAGCAAGAAGTCCTAGATAGTGTTAGAGAAAATCCTGATATGATGGCTATTCTGATCATCATCCGTAACCTTGGTCTGAAAGATTCTTGGTTGGCTGCAGGTTCAGTTAGAAATTTTATCTGGAATCTCTTGTCAGACAAATCTCCTTTTGACCGTGAAACAGATGTGGATGTGATTTTCTTTGATCCAGCTATCTCTTACGAAGATACGTTGGGTATAGAACGCAAGCTGAAAGAGAATTTTCCCCAATATCAATGGGAGTTGAAAAATCAGGTCTACATGCATCTGCACAGTTCTCACACTGCGCCCTACACGAGTTCCCGTGATGCTATGAGTAAGTATCCCGAGCGCTGTACGGCGGTAGGTCTTCGCTTGAATGAAGATTCCACTTTAGAACTCTTTGCCCCCTATGGTTTAGAGGATATTATGAACTTCCAGGTTTCCCCGACTCCTCATTTTTTAGAGAATGAGGAAAGGATGAAGCTCTATCAAGAACGCTTGTCCAAGAAAAATTGGCAAGAAAAATGGAAAAATCTGACTTTCTCAAAAAACTTAAGAAAAATTTAAGTTAGGGACGGTATACTAGGTTCATAAGTTAAGAGGAACTTAACTTAAACTCCTAAAACTTTTTCATAATAATCTCCCTATAAAACTAAGTCGCCCAATCAGGCGGCTTATTTTTTGTCTGTAAGGAGAGCTAATAACTTAGCAATAGAAGAAAATAGGGAAATATGGTATAATGAAACGATAGATTTTTGAATAGGAATAAGAACATGTTTGGATTTTTTAAGAAAGATAAAGCTGTAGAAGTCGAGGTTCCAACACAGGTTCCTGCTCATATTGGCATCATCATGGATGGGAATGGTCGTTGGGCTAAAAAACGGATGCAACCACGGGTTTTTGGTCATAAAGCAGGGATGGAAGCCCTCCAAAAAGTGACCAAGGCAGCTAACAAGATGGGAGTTAAGGTCATCACGGTTTATGCCTTTTCAACGGAAAATTGGACGCGTCCAGATCAAGAAGTCAAGTTTATCATGAACTTGCCAGTCGAATTTTATGATAACTACGTCCCTGAATTGCACGCAAATAACGTTAAGATTCAGATGATTGGGGAGACAGACCGTCTGCCTAAGCCGACTTTTGAAGCTTTGAAAAAAGCAGAGGAGTTGACTAAGAACAATACGGGCTTGATTCTCAATTTTGCGCTTAACTATGGTGGTCGTGCTGAAATTACGCAGGCTCTTAAGGGCTTGGCTCAAGATGTTCTAGATGCTAAAATAAACCCTGGTGACATCACAGAAGATATGATTGGGGACTATCTTTTTACGCAACACCTGCCAAAGGATTTGCGGGATCCTGATTTGATTATCCGTACGAGTGGTGAGTTGCGTTTGAGTAATTTCTTGCCATGGCAAGCAGCCTATAGCGAGCTTTACTTTACAGATACCTTGTGGCCTGATTTTGATGAAGTTGCTCTGCAGGAAGCTATTGCTGCCTTTAATCATCGTAATCGCCGATTTGGAGGAGTTTAGGAGAAGATATGACCAAGGATTTACAAAAGAGAACATTGTTTGCAGTATTGGCCCTGGCCATTTTCCTTCCAGTCTTGTTTGTGGGAGGACTCTTGTTGCAGATAGGCATTGGTTTGTTAGCCATGCTGGCTGTCCATGAACTCTTGCACATGAAGGGGTTAAAGACCATGACCATCGAGGGTGCCTTGACCCTCTTTGCGACCTTTGCTCTCACAATCCCCTTAGAAAATTACCTAACTTTTTTGCCAGTTGATGGGAATGTGGTTGCCTACAGCGTTTTAATTATGATTATGCTAGGGACCACCGTTTTCAGTAAAAGTTATACGATTGAAGATGCCGCTTTTCCAATTGCTGTGAGCTTTTATGTTGGTTTTGGCTTTAATGCCTTACTAGATGCTCGGGTGGCAGGTTTTGACAAGGTACTTTTGGCCCTTTTTATCGTTTGGGCGACAGATAGCGCAGCCTACCTGACAGGGATGAATTTTGGTAGACATAAGTTGGCACCAAGAGTTTCTCCTAATAAGAGTATTGAGGGCTTTGTCGGGGGTATTCTAGGTGCGGTACTGATAACGGTAATCTTCATGCTAGTGGACAGTACAGTTGCTCTTCCTTATGGGATTTATAGAATGAGTCTCTTTGCAGCCTTCTTCAGTGTGGCAGGTCAGTTTGGTGACTTGATTGAGAGTGCCATGAAACGCCATTTCGGTGTCAAGGATTCTGGAAAATTTATCCCTGGACATGGCGGTGTGTTGGATCGCTTTGACAGCATGCTGATTGTGTTTCCAATGATGCACTTATTTGGCCTGTTTTAAAGAAAGGAATATTGAATGATTGGATTGCTAACCTTTATCCTCGTTTTTGGGATTATTGTGGTGGTGCATGAGTTTGGACATTTTTATTTTGCCAAGAAATCAGGCATTCTAGTTCGTGAATTTGCCATTGGTATGGGGCCCAAGATTTTTTCCCATATCGGTAAGGATGGCACTGCTTATACAATTCGTATCCTTCCTCTAGGAGGCTATGTTCGTATGGCAGGCTGGGGTGATGATGCGACAGAAATTAAGACAGGAACTCCGGTCAGTTTAACACTTGCTGACGATGGTAAGGTCAAACGGATCAACCTCTCAGGGAAGAAGTTGGATCAAACGGCTCTTCCTATGCAGGTAACCCAGTTTGACTTTGAAGACAAGCTCTTTATCAAGGGTTTGGTCCTGGAAGAAGAAAAGACTTTTACAGTCGATCATGATGCAACGGTTGTTGAAGAAGATGGAACCGAAGTACGCATTGCCCCTTTGGATGTACAGTATCAAAATGCTTCTATCTGGGGCAAGCTCATCACCAACTTTGCAGGTCCTATGAATAACTTTATCTTAGGTGTTGTTGTTTTTTGGATCTTGATCTTTTTGCAAGGCGGTGTTAGAGATACTCAGACCAATCTCTTTCATGTCATGCCAGAGGGAGCTTTGGCTAAGGTGGGCGTAGCTGAGACAGCTCAAATCACCAAGGTCGGCTCGCATGAGGTTAAGAATTGGCAAGACTTGACCCAGGCTGTGGAAGCAGATACCAAGGACAAGACAGCCCCGACCTTGGATGTGACCATTTCTGAAAATGGTAGCGAAAAACAAGTCACGGTGACTCCAGAAGAGAATCAAGGACGTTATATTCTTGGGGTTCAACCGGGAGTCAAGTCAGACTTTCTATCCATGTTTGTTGGTGGATTTACAACTGCTGCTGACTCAGGACTTCGCATCCTTTCGGCTCTGAAAAACTTGATTTTCCATCCAGATTTGAACAAACTCGGTGGTCCCGTTGCTATTTTTAAGGCAAGTAGCGATGCTGCTAAAAATGGTCTTGAGAATGTCCTCTACTTCCTAGCTATGATTTCCATCAATATTGGAATTTTTAACTTGATTCCTATCCCGGCTTTGGATGGTGGAAAGATTGTGCTCAACATCCTAGAGGCTATCCGCCGGAAACCCCTTAAACAAGAAATTGAAACCTATGTCACCATGGCTGGTGTAGTTATCATGGTTTTCTTGATGCTAGCTGTGACCTGGAATGACATTATGCGACTCTTCTTTTAGATAATCGAGGAATATTATGAAACAAAGTAAAATGCTAATCCCAACGCTTCGCGAAATGCCAAGCGATGCTCAAGTTATCAGCCACGCCCTTATGTTGCGTGCTGGTTATGTCCGTCAAGTTTCTGCCGGTGTTTATTCTTACCTGCCACTCGCTAACCGTGTGATTGAAAAGGCTAAGAATATCATGCGCCAAGAGTTTGATAAGATTGGTGCGGTGGAGATGTTGGCTCCTGCACTTCTCAGTGCCGATCTTTGGCGTGAATCAGGTCGTTATGAAACCTATGGTGAAGACCTTTATAAACTGAAAAACCGTGAAAAGTCAGACTTTATCTTAGGTCCGACACACGAAGAAACTTTTACAGCTATTGTTCGTGACTCTGTGAAATCTTACAAGCAATTGCCACTCAACCTTTACCAAATCCAACCGAAATACCGTGATGAAAAACGTCCACGTAACGGACTTCTCCGTACGCGTGAATTTATCATGAAAGACGGCTATAGTTTCCATGCTAATTACGATAGTTTGGATGTGACTTATGACGAGTACAAGGCAGCCTATGAACGTATCTTCACTCGTAGTGGTTTGGACTTCAAGGCCATCATCGGTGATGGTGGCGCCATGGGTGGTAAGGATAGCCAAGAATTTATGGCCATTACACCAGCTCGTACAGACCTTGACCGCTGGGTTGTCTTGGACAAGTCAGTTGCCTCATTTGATGAAATTCCTGCAGAAGTGCAAGAAGAAATCAAGACAGAATTGCTCAAATGGATGGTTTCTGGTGAAGACACCATTGCCTACTCAAGTGAGTCTAGCTATGCAGCTAACTTAGAAATGGCAACAAACGAGTACAAACCAAGCAACCGTGTCGTTACGGAAGAAGAAGTAACTCGAGTGGAAACACCAGGTGTTAAATCTATTGACGAAGTCGCAACCTTCCTTAACATCCCAGAAGAACAAACAATCAAAACCCTCTTCTACATGGCAGATGGTGAGCTTGTTGCAGCCCTTCTAGTTGGAAATGACCAACTCAATGAAGTTAAGTTGAAAAACCACTTGGGAGCAGATTTCTTTGACATTGCGAGCGAGGAAGAAGTAGCAAGTGCTGTTCAAGCCGGCTTTGGTTCACTTGGCCCAGTTGGTTTGCCAGAAAATGTGAAAATCATTGCAGACCGTAAGGTACAAGATGTTCGCAATGCTGTTGTGGGGGCCAACGAAGATGGCTATCACTTGACGGGTGTGAACCCAGGTCGTGATTTCACTGCAGAATACGTGGATATCCGCGAAGTTCGTGAGGGTGAAATTTCACCAGACGGACAAGGCGTTCTTAACTTTGCCCGTGGTATCGAGATTGGTCACATCTTCAAACTCGGAACTCGCTACTCAGCAAGCATGGGTGCAGATGTTTTGGACGAAAATGGTCGTGCTGTGCCAATCATCATGGGTTGTTACGGTATCGGTGTTAGCCGTCTTCTCTCAGCAGTTATGGAACAACACGCTCGCCTCTTTGTTAACAAAACGCCTAAAGGGGAATACCGTTATGCTTGGGGAGTTAACTTTCCTAAAGAATTGGCACCATTTGATGTGCACTTGATTACTGTCAATGTCAAAGATGAAGAAGCGCAAGCCTTGACAGATAAACTTGAAGCAAGCTTGATGGGAGCTGGTTACGAAGTCTTGACAGACGACCGTAACGAACGTGTCGGAGTGAAGTTTAGCGATAGTGACTTGATTGGTCTGCCAATCCGTATCACTGTCGGGAAAAAAGCAGCCGATGGCATCGTAGAAGTTAAGATTAAGGCGACTGGTGACACCATCGAAGTTCACGCAGACAACTTGCTTGAAACGCTTGAAATCCTCAGCAAGAAATAAAATCTATAATCAGAAGAAAAACAAGCCAAAAATGTAACTAGTTTTTGCCTTGTTTTTTCTCTATAATGAGAGAAAGTAAACATTAAAATCGTAAAAAGAGGTAGTGCTATGCTAAAATTTCCAAAGGATTTTGTCTGGGGTTCCTCAACTTCTGGACCACAGACAGAAGGGCGAGTGCCTGGTGACGGAAAGGGGGATAATCTCTGGGATTATTGGTACCAAGTAGAGCCAAATCGCTACTACAATGGGATTGGACCAGATAAGACATCGACCTTCTATGAAAACTGGGAAAAAGATATCGAACTATTGTTAGAAACAGGTCATACAGCCTTTCGTACTTCCATCCAGTGGTCTCGTATTTTCCCACAGGGTCGTGGAGAGGTCAATCCTCAAGGTGTGGCTTTCTACCGTCAGGTCTTTGAAGCCATCAAGGCCAAGGGGATCCGTCTCTTAGTCAATATCTATCATTTTGACCTGCCTTTCGCCCTTCAAGAAGATGGCGATGGTTGGGAAAATAAGGCAACCATTAAAGCTTATGAAGACTATGCGCGTTTCTGTTTTGAAACTTACGGTGACTTGGTTGACCAATGGATTACATTCAATGAGCCCATCGTTCCTGTAGAATTCGGCTATTTCTATGATGCCCATTACCCTCATAAGGTGGACGCCAAAGCAGCAGTTAAGGTTGCCTACCACACACAACTAGCAAGCACTCTTGCGGTGAAGGCCTGCCATGAGGTTTTGCCTGATTCTAAGATTGGAATTGTCCTTAATTTGACACCAGACTACCCGCGTAGTCAACATCCTGCAGATGTGAAAGCCGCTCGTATTGCGGATCTCTTTCAAGCGCAGTCTTTCCTAGATCCATCTGTCTTGGGAACTTATCCAGAAGAGTTAGTAGAGATTTTAGCAGAGCATGATTTGTTACCAGAGTATACTGTTGAAGAGTTAGAACTCATTCGCGAGAATACAGTTGATTTCCTTGGAGTCAACTACTACCAACCTTTGCGCGTTATGGCGCCACGTTTTACCAAGCATCCAGACAGTCCACTCTTGCCAGAGCATTTCTATGAGCCTTACGTCATGCCGGGCCGTAAGATCAATCCTCACCGTGGTTGGGAAATCTACGAGCAGGGGATTTATGACATCGCTCAAAACATCAAGGAAAATTATGGCAATATCGAGTGGATGTTGACAGAGAATGGCATGGGTGTTGAAGGGGAAGAAAAATTCCGTCAAGATGGGATGATTCAAGATGATTACCGAATTGACTTTGTCAAAGGTCATCTTCGTGAGCTGCACCGTGCGATTGAAGACGGAGCCAACTGTAAGGGTTACTTGATTTGGACCTTTATCGACTGCTGGTCATGGCTCAATAGCTATAAAAATCGCTACGGTCTGGTTGAGCTTAACTTGGAAACGCAGGAACGACGCCTGAAGAAATCAGGCCACTGGTTCAAGGAACTAAGCGACCATAATGGATTTTAAGAATAAAAAGAGTGAGATGGTGTTCATCTCACTTTTTATTACAATATCATCACCAAGGTCCCAATCGTAATCAAGATACAGCCAATAATTGTTTTAAACGTCAGGACATCCTGTAGGAAGAAAAAGGCTAGAACGAGGGTAATGACGAGACTGAATTTATCGACAGCAGATACCTCAGTCGCATTGCCCATCTGTAGGGCCTTGTAGTAGCAGAGCCAGGAGGCGCCAGTGGCCAAGCCTGATAAGATGAGAAAGAGCCAACTTTTTCTACTGATATTGACAATTTCGGTCTGACTATTGGTCAAGAAAACCATGGCCCAGGCCATAAGAATGACGACGGCTGTACGAATAGCGGTTGCTAGATTGGATGGAACTCCTTCAATCCCAATCTTGGCTAAAATTGACGTTAAGGCTGCAAAGATAGCTGATAAAAGTGCGAAGAAAAACCACATAGCAAATACCTCCTCCCCTTATTATAAGTAATTGATGCCGACTTGTCAGGTATCAAGTGAAATCTTGATAAAATACTAGATAGAAAAACTATACCAATTTTTATTCTTGACAAGTGAGAAAAACAAGTATATACTGTCTTTACTGATTCTGTAAATGGAAAATCAGACTATACCAATTTAAGGAGAAAGCACAGCTAGTCTGTGTCGTATATACTATGTGTGGAATTGTTGGTGTTGTTGGAAGCACAAATGCAACTGATATTTTGATTCAAGGGCTTGAAAAGCTCGAATACCGTGGTTATGATTCTGCGGGGATTTTTGTCCTAGGTGGTGCTGAAAATCATCTAGTCAAGGCTGTTGGTCGTATCGCAGAATTGTCTGCTAAAACTACTGGTGTTGAGGGAATAACTGGTATCGGTCATACGCGTTGGGCGACTCATGGGAAACCAACGGAAGACAATGCTCACCCACATCGCTCTGAGACTGGACGTTTTGTCTTGGTGCACAATGGAGTGATTGAAAACTACCTTGAAATCAAGGAAGAATACCTTGCAGGTCACCACTTTAAGGGGCAAACAGATACGGAAATCGCTGTTCACTTGATTGGGAAATTTGTTGAAGAAGATGGTTTGTCAGTTCTTGAAGCCTTCAAAAAAGCCCTTCATATCATCCGTGGTTCTTATGCCTTTGCTTTGGTGGATTCAGAAGATGCAGATGTTATCTATGTTGCTAAAAATAAATCTCCACTACTAGTCGGGCTTGGTGAAGGCTACAATATGGTCTGCTCGGATGCTATGGCCATGATTCGCGAGACAAGTCAGTTTATGGAAATTCATGACCAAGAGCTGGTTATTGTCCGTAAAGACAGTGTGGAAGTGCAGGATTATGACGGGCATACTCTGGAGCGTGAAAGCTACACTGCTGAGCTAGATCTGTCCGATATCGGTAAGGGGACTTATCCATACTATATGCTCAAAGAAATCGATGAACAGCCAACTGTGATGCGTAAGCTAATCAACACATACTCTGATGAGAATCAACAGATGGTTGTGGATCCTGAGATTGTTAAAGCGGTTCAGGAGGCAGATCGAATTTATATCATTGCAGCTGGAACTTCTTATAATGCAGGTTATGCTTCTAAAATGATGCTAGAAGAATTAACTGATACGCCTGTGGAATTGGGTATTGCATCTGAATGGGGTTATGCTATGCCGCTACTGAGCAAAAAACCAATGTTTATTTTGCTTAGTCAGTCAGGTGAAACTGCTGATAGTCGTCAAGTTTTAGTAAAAGCTAATGAAATGGGAATTCCAAGTTTAACTGTAACTAATGTTGCAGGCTCTACACTATCTCGTGAAGCAACTTATACTATGTTATTGCATGCTGGTCCAGAAATTGCTGTAGCTTCAACTAAGGCTTATACAGGACAAGTGGCGACATTAGCATTTCTTGCTAAGGCAGTTGGTGAAGCTAATGGGAATGAAAAAGCTAAAAAGTTTGATTTAGTGCGTGAACTTTCAATTGTAGCTCAGTCTATTGAGTCTACACTTTCAGAGAAAGAATTGATTGAAGAAAAGGTTAGAGGACTCTTAGAAACAACTCGTAATGCTTTCTACATTGGACGTGGTCAGGACTACTATGTAGTTATGGAGGCTAGCCTAAAACTTAAGGAAATTTCTTATATTCAGTGTGAAGGTTTTGCGGCAGGAGAACTTAAACATGGAACTATATCTTTAATTGAGGATGGTACACCTGTTATTGCCTTAATTTCTGACAATCCAACCGTCGCTTCTCATACTCGTGGTAATATTTCTGAAGTAGTAGCTCGTGGAGCTAATGCTCTAACTATTGTGGAAGAAGGAATAGAAAAAGAAGGTGATGACATTATTATTAATAAAGTTCATCCATATCTATCTAGTATTTCTATGGTTATTCCTACTCAATTGATTGCTTACTATGCTTCACTTCACCGTGGACTGGATGTAGATAAACCACGTAATTTGGCTAAGGCTGTTACAGTTGAATAATAAATAGATGAACAATAGGCGTAAGACTGGGAGGGTTATCTCTTAGATTTTACAGCCTATTTTTAATAACTCATAATTTGAATTTTTGATGCGGTTTTCGGTACATTTTGTTTTGTAATATGGTATAAAAAAAGAATTTTGTAACAAAAGTTGATTTTTTTGGCACAAAATCTGTGACAAAGCTTTAGTTTTAAGCGTTTTCATTTTTGTATATACTAGATTTAAAGAAAAGGAGGAAAATCCTAATGGAAGAAAAAGTATCTTTGAAAGTTAGAGTTCAAAAACTGGGAACATCACTTTCAAACATGGTTATGCCCAATATTGGAGCTTTTATTGCTTGGGGAGTGTTAACTGCCCTCTTCATTCCTGATGGCTATCTACCAAATGAACAATTGGCTGCCATTGTTGGTCCTATGTTGACTTATCTACTGCCGACTCTAATTGGTTATACAGGTGGTTATGTAATTTATGGACAACGTGGTGCCGTCGTAGGGGCTATTGCTACTGTTGGTGCAATTACAGGTTCTAGTGTTCCAATGTTTATCGGAGCTATGGTAATGGGACCACTGGGAGGATGGACTATCAAGAAATTTGATGAGAAGTTCCAGGAAAAAATTCGTCCCGGCTTTGAAATGTTAGTTAATAACTTCTCAGCTGGTCTAGTTGGTTTTGCATTATTGCTTTTGGCTTTTTACGCAATCGGTCCAGTCGTATCGACTCTTACTGGAGCTGTTGGAAATGGTGTTGAGGCTATTGTCAATGCTAAACTCCTACCTTTGGCAAACATTATTATCGAACCAGCAAAGGTACTTTTCCTTAATAATGCTCTTAATCATGGAATCTTTACACCTCTGGGAGCTGAGCAAGTATCTCAAGCTGGTAAATCTGTTCTCTTCCTCTTAGAGGCTAATCCTGGACCAGGTCTAGGTATCCTCTTGGCTTACGCCTTGTTTGGTAAAGGTTCTGCGAAATCTTCTTCTTGGGGAGCAATGGTTATCCATTTCTTCGGTGGTATCCATGAAATATACTTCCCTTATGTTATGATGAAGCCAGCTCTTTTCCTAGCTGCGATTGCTGGAGGTGTGTCAGGTACCTTTACATTCCAATTTTTAGATGCTGGTCTTAAATCTCCAGCTTCTCCAGGATCTATCATTGCGATTATGGCTATGGCTCCAAAAGGTGTGTGGCCTCATCTTAATGTCCTGCTTGGGGTATTAGTGGGAGCAATTGTCTCCTTCCTTGTAGCAGCTCTTATCCTACGTGCAGATAAGTCGACTGATGATTCGTTAGAAGCTGCTCAAGCTGCTACTCAAGCCGCTAAGGCTAAATCTAAGGGGCAAGTAGTTCCAGTTGCTGTAGATACAAACATTTCAAGAGATTCAGTAGAGAAAATTATTTTTGCCTGTGATGCTGGCATGGGGAGTTCTGCGATGGGAGCAAGTATTCTTCGTGATAAGGTTAAAAAAGCAGGTCTTGGAATTCCAGTATCTAATCAGGCTATCTCAAATTTGGTTGATATACCAAAAACATTGATTGTTACTCAGGAAGAACTGACACCAAGAGCTAAAGGCAAGAGTCCAAGTGCTATTCATGTTTCTGTCGATAATTTCTTAGCGTCCCCTCGTTATGATGAAATTGTAGCTTCATTAACAGGAGCTGCTCCAATAGCAGAAATTGAAGGAGATATACCAACTTCAGCACCAGTAGATGGTCAGGAAATTGACCTTAACCATATTGATGCTGTAGTAGTTGCTTATGGTAAAGCACAAGGATCTGCAACTATGGGCTGTGAAACGATTCGGGCTATCTTTAGAAACAAGAATATTCGTATTCCAGTTTCTACTGCCAAAATTTCAGAATTAGGTGAATTTAATTCTAAAAACATAATGATTGTAACAACTATTGCTTTACAGGCAGAAGTGCAGCAAGCAGCACCGAATTCTCAATTTCTTATTGTGGATAGTTTAGTAACAACACCAGAATATGATAAAATGGTTGCTAGAATGTATAAATTTAACTAGAGGTTTCTAAATTAGAATGCTATTAACCAAACGAGAAGAACAATTATTGAAGGCTTTCCTACATGTAGGGAAGCTTTCAATGCAAGACATGACTGAAATCTTACAGGTCTCATCTAGAACAATTTATCGGACTTTATCAGATTTGACAGATAGCATAGAGCAATATGGGATTGAAATAGCGAAGCGTGGGAAATACTATATTTTGACTGGCGAACTGGACGATCTACCGACAGAACTTGAAGTGTTAGTTGAGTATAGTCCCCAAGAAAGACAAGAGTTGATTACTTATCGCCTTCTAACTGAGAATGGTTTTGTCACCAATGAAGCCTTGCAAGAGTGCATGAAAGTCAGTAATGTAACTATTATTCAGGATATTTCAGATATTGATAAGCGTCTTTTAGACTTTGATCTGAAAATTGAACGGCAAAAGGGGTATCGCATTTCTGGTGATTCAGTTAGTAAGAGAAGATTTTTGGCTATTTTACTTACAAACTGTATCTCAGTAGCAGATTTTTCAACCGGTAATTTTGGGAGCTTTAATATTATAGAAGCAGATAGAACTAGGCTGGCCAGTCAGATTGTTAATAAGCAACTGTCAGGTTTTCCAGATATGGATGCTAGGATGAAGATGTTTTTTGCGATCTTGTTATCTCTTATAGGTCAGGAACAAAACATTGAAAATTTGCCTAATACTAGTAAGCAAGCTTTGGAAATTTCTCAAAAAATTTTTCAAGCTTACTCTAAGCAGACTGAGCAATTTTATAGTATTCAGGAAATTATCTATTTTGCTAGCATCTTGGATGAATTAATCATTAAACGTCAGGAAAATCCGCTCTTTACGGAGAAATTTGATGGTGAATTTTTCTACAATATTTCAAATCTGATTGATACGGTTTCTATGTACACCAAGATTGACTTTTTTAAGGACAAGGTTTTATTTAATTTTCTTTTCCATCATATTCGACTCAGTTTAGGCGTCCCAATCCTTTTTCAGGGTGAAAATTTGCCAGAATCTGTCCAGCTTTTAGTTGAAAGGAATAAATTTCTTTATACAGTCATTAGTCTTTTGGTGAATGATATTTTTCCGAAATATCTTCATACAGAGTATGAGTATGGCATGATTGCCCTGCATTTTATCTCTAGCTTAGGCCGTAGTCCAGAGATTTATCCAGTCCGTATTTTGCTTTTAACGGACGAACGTCGGGTCACTAGAGATTTGTTAGTCAGTAAAATTAAGAGTGTTGCTCCTTTTGTAGAGTGTATAGATATTCAGTTTCTAGTAGATTACCACAGTATTGATCTCAGTCAGTATGATTATATTTTATCTACCAAGCCGCTGCCTAATCAGGAAATCGATGTAATTTCTAGTTTTCCAACCGTCAAGGAATTGCTTGAATTGCAGGAACGGCTTCAGTATGTACAGGCACATCGTACAATTGTCGCGCGTGATGCTATCGCCCCAGAGAAAAGTTATGACTTGCAAGATTATTTGATATCTAGCAGTCAACTTTTGAGTCAATTTGAATTGGTTCAACTGGAGAATAATCAATCATTTGAGCATACAGTAGAACAAATTATCCAATATCAGAAGAATGTAAGTGACAGAAATTACCTAACAAGAAAACTGCTATCTCACTTCCAGAATAGTCCTATGGCTATTCCTAATACTGGTCTGGTGCTTTTACATAGTCAGTCTAGCAAAGTAACAACAAATAGTTTTACTATGTTTGAACTCAAACTACCTATCTCTGCATTGTCAATGAAACGAGAGAAAGAAGAGGTCAAAAGGTGTCTGTTAATGCTAATGTCTAAAGAGGCTAGCGAGGAAGTGAGAGATTTAATGACAGCTATCAGTCAGTCGATTATTGAAAATCATCTTTATACAGAGATTTACAAGACGGGAAATCAATCCATTATTTATCAGATGCTAAATACTATTTTTAACGAAAAAATTAAGAAATTGGAGAACTAATATGAAACTTGAAAAACATTTGATTAAGCTTGATAAACAATTTTCTAACAAGGAGGAAGCTATCCGTTATTGTGGGCAAGTTCTTTATGAGGGTGGATATGTTAATGAAAACTATATTGAAGCCATGATTGAGCGTGATAAAGAGCTATCTGTTTATATGGGTAACTTTATCGCCATACCGCATGGAACAGATGCAGCGAAAAAGGATGTCCTCAAGTCTGGTATTACAGTCGTTCAAGTCCCAAGAGGGGTTGATTTTGGGAATGAATCTAACACTCAAGTGGCAACGGTTCTTTTTGGTATTGCTGGTATTGGTAATGAACACTTAGAAATTATTCAGAAAATTTCTATCTTCTGTGCAGATGTAGATAATGTTCTTAAACTAGCAGATGCTCAGTCAGAAGAGCAAGTATTGCGCTTACTTGATGCTGTTGAATAATTGAATTTCTTCATTTGTCATCTAGTATATATGTCACTCAAACAAGAAAAGGAGAAATTCAATGAAACATGCTGTTCATTTTGGTGCCGGCAATATCGGTCGAGGTTTTATAGGCGAAATTCTATTCAAAAATGGTTTTCATATTGACTTTGTGGATGTCAATAATCAGATAATTCATGCTCTAAATGAAAAGAGCAAGTATGAAATTGAAATTGCACAGGAAGGACAGCCCCGCATAGAGATAGCTAATGTGGCTGGCATTAATAGTAAGGAACATCCTGAGCAAGTTATTGAAGCGATTCAAAAGGCGAATATCGTTACTACTGCAATCGGACCTAATATACTCCCTTTTATCGCTGAACTTCTAGCTAAGGGAATAGAAGCTCGACGGGCTGCAGGAAATACGCAAGCATTGGATGTTATGGCTTGTGAAAATATGATTGGTGGTTCTCAATTTCTTTATCAAGAAGTCAAGAAACATTTAAGTCCGGAAGGTTTGACATTTGCTGAGAACTGCATAGGTTTTCCAAATGCTGCAGTAGACAGGATTGTTCCAGCACAAAGTCACGAAGATCCTCTTTTTGTTGTGGTCGAGCCCTTTAATGAATGGGTTGTGGAAACTAAGCGTCTTAAAAATCCAGATTTACGTCTAGAAGATGTGCATTATGAAGAAGATTTAGAACCTTTTATTGAGCGAAAACTTTTTTCAGTCAATTCTGGACATGCAACTTCAGCTTACATTGGTGCACATTATGGTGCCAAGACAATTTTGGAAGCTCTTCAGAATCCTGCTATCAAGTCTCAGATTGAATCCGTTTTAGCTGAAATTCGGAGTCTCTTGATTGCCAAATGGAACTTTGATAAAAAAGAATTGGAGAATTATCACAAAGTCATTATAGAACGGTTTGAAAATCCTTTCATAGTGGATGAGGTTAGTCGAGTAGCTCGTACTCCAATCCGAAAATTAGGCTATAATGAGCGATTCATCCGGCCGATACGTGAATTGAAAGAACTCGGTTTGTCATATGAAAACCTACTTAAAACAGTTGGCTATGTCTTTGACTATCGAGATGTAAATGATGAAGAAAGTGTTCGATTAGGTGAATTGCTGGCTAAACAATCAGTCAAAGATGTTGTTATACAAGTTACAGGTTTAGAAGACCAAGAATTGATTGATCAAATTGTAGAGTATATTTAATCTTTTTCGAAAATCTCTTCAAACCACGTCAGCTTCACCTTGCTGTAAGTATGGTTACTGACTTCGTCAGTTCTATCCACAACCTCAAAACACTGTTTTGAGCAACCAAGGCCTATACAGCACAAATCGCAGCACTTGCCTTCCTTGCAAAAGCTGTCGGAGAAGCAAACGGCAATGCCAAAGCGCAAGCCTTTGACCTGGTTCATGAGTTGTCAATCGTAGCTCAGTCTATCGAATCAACTCTTTCTGAGAAAGAAAACATTGATGCCAAGGTTCGAGAGCTTCTTGAAACAACTCGCAACGCTTTTTACATTGGACGTGGTCAAGACTACTATGTAGCCATGGAAGCCAGTCTCAAACTCAAAGAGATTTCTTACATCCAATGTGAAGGCTTTGCGGCAGGAGAACTCAAGCACGGAACCATTGCCTTGATTGAAGAGGGGACACCTGTCTTGGCCCTCTTGTCAGATCCAGTCCTTGCTAACCACACTCGTGGAAATATCCAGGAGGTCGCAGCCCGTGGTGCTAAGGTACTTACAATCGCAGAAGAAAATGTTGCCAAAGAGACAGATGATATCGTTCTTACGACTGTCCACCCTTACCTCTCACCAATCTCAATGGTCGTACCAACGCAATTGGTCGCTTACTTTGCAACCCTCCACCGTGGACTCGATGTGGACAAACCACGTAACCTTGCTAAGTCAGTAACAGTAGAATAAACCAAGAAAGTCTAGTTCATCTAGGCTTTTTCTAATGAGCAAATCCATTGAAAGTAAAACTAATTAGTGATAAAATACTCTAAAAACTAAAAGAGATAGCGAGGAAACAGTATGGTAGAATTAGGAATTTCAACATTTGGTGAAACAACCGCTCTGGAAGCGACTGGGCAGATTTACAGTCATGATGAACGCATTCGTCAGTTGGTGGCAGAAATTGAGCTGGCTGATAAGGTTGGTTTGGATGTGTACGGGATTGGGGAGCATCATCGGGAGGACTTTGCGGTATCGGCGCCAGAGATTATTCTTGCAGCTGGGGCAGTCAATACCAAAAAGATTCGTTTGACTAGTTCGGTCAGCATTCTCTCGAGTATGGATCCGATTCGCTTGTTCCAACAATATGCTACCATCGATGCCTTGTCAAATGGACGGGCAGAGATTATGGCAGGTCGTGGTTCATTTACTGAATCCTTCCCTCTGTTTGGCTATGACTTGAAAGACTATGAAGCTCTTTTTGATGAAAAGTTAGACCTGCTTCAGCTGGCAAATGAAAGCACCAAAGTGAACTGGCAGGGACAATTGACTCAAAGCATCGCTGGAAAAGAAGTCTATCCTCGTCCTGTTCAGGACAAATTGCCATTGTGGGTGGCGACAGGAGGTCATGTAGAGTCAACAGTGAAGATTGCTCAGGCGGGGTTGCCGATTGTCTATGCCATTATCGGTGGCAATCCACGTTATTTTAAAAAGCTGATTCAAGCTTATCGTGAGATTGGTAGGGAAGCCGGTCATGCGGAGAAAGACCTGAAAGTGGGTGCTCATTCTTGGGGCTGGATTTCGGAAGATGGCGAGCAGGCTGTCAAAGATTATTTCCATCCGACCAAGCAAGTGGTGGATGCAATTTCCAAGGACCGTCCGCACTGGCAGGAGTTGACCTATGAGCAATATTTGGAGCAAGTTGGACCAAATGGTGCCATGTTTGTGGGCAATCCAGATCAGGTGGCAGAAAAATTGATTCGCATGATTGAGGATTTAGACTTGGACCGTTTCATGCTCCATCTACCGCTTGGTTCTATGCCACATGATCAAGTTTTGAGAGCTATTGAACTCTTCGGCACACAAGTGGCTCCAAAAGTACGAGCATACTTTGCCATGAAAGAGGGGTTATAAAAAAATTCAATCAGTTGAGTCGATTGGTGAGGAACACCCATGGATTCAGCAACAGGTGGAAGTGGTACAAGTGATAGAGCATACTATCTAGTGGAATATATACTAGTTTATACCAAGTACAAGATAAAATAGTAAAAAAGACGATTTCCGCTTGGAAATCGTCTTTTTTGATATTCTCACAAATACGATATCTTGTGGTTGGTGTAAACTGGTAGATAGCTCTCTTATTTTATTTATCAAAACCTTGTAAGTTTTTTTGTCGCTCTTCAGTTTGACCCTTGGCATCCAATTTATTACCATTGTAAACAGTGCTTTCCCATGATCCGTACATTGGGTTAGGGAAAATGATGAATTTCTCACCAAACTCTTTTTGTAATTCCTCTAATTTTTGGTTGCGCTCAGTTTCAGAGGTCTTTGAAAACTCTGCAAAGTCCACAAGATTGTCTCCTAGTAGCATGACTAAGTTGGTTTTTTCTTGGACTGCTTGTCTACGACCTTCTTTAGATTTGACGCCTTTTTCTAAGAACATGAGATGATCGCGGCTTTGTACAGGAATTCCTTCGTTTTCTAGGTTTTTGATCGTATCATCTACCTGATCTATCGTGCGGTCAGATACATAGTAAATTTGGACACCGTTTTGGTCTGCAAATTGGAGAAAGTCTTTAGCACCTGGTACAGCCTTGGCTGCGGCTTTTTTTACCCAGACATCCCAGTTTTCTGGGGTAAATGCTGTTCCGTCTTTGACATTTTGCGCTTGATAAGGGCTATTGTCTAATACAGTTTCGTCCAAGTCCAAAACGATAGAGTAGGGTTTATCTGTCTGTGTTTTTAGTAGTTCTTTCAAACGATCAGTAGCGACATTGTAACCTTGTAGATAGAGTGCCTTGGTTTCAGCTGCTTTTTGATACCAAAGAGTTGACATAGTATTTTCTCTTGAACGCAACTGATCATAGGTCATTGTAACCTGATTATCAGATGTACTACTTTGTGTTGTCTGTGAATTTGCCGAATTTGTACCACAGCCAGTCAGTAAAATGACGGAAGTAAGTGTAGAAGCAATTGTAATGGTAACTTTGGATATTTTCATAATCCCATCCTCCTAATAATAGTCTATTAATATTGTAGCGTTTTCATGGGATTTGTGCAAGGAAATACCGAGAGAAAAGAAATTTTTCAGTAGTAATTTGGTATTAGGATAAAATTATGTACTTAATTTGGGAATGAAGATGGATATAAAAAAATTCAATCGGCTTGATAGAAAATCTATATCAGCTTCTTTTTGGAAAATAGATGAAAATAAAGTGAATCTTTGAAAGGCTAGTAACATCAAGCTTTTTAGGGATTTTTTTCTTTATAGATATAAAAATTTCCAATCGAGTTGATAGTCAATATATATTGGGAAAAGGGGAAAAGGAGTGGTAAGATGGTTTCAATCCAAATGGAAGGAGAAAGGTATGGCGAGTAAAAGAGAGCTAGTCTTTAGAGCGATTCGAGGCGATGAAGTGGAAAGAGTTCCTGTGGGATTTTGGTTTCATTTTGTAACACTCGAAGAAAAGGAGCAGGGATTAAACAATCCACGTATCTTTCAAAAAAGTGTTGATGGGCATCGCAACTATGTGGAAAGGATTCGCCCTGATTTTGTCAAAATTATGAGCGACGGTTTTTTTCTTTATCCAAGTAATGTCTATAGTCCTAAGATCGCAAGCATTCAGGAGCTGACTTCTATTGAGTCGATTGGTGAGGAACACCCATGGATTCAGCAACAGGTGGAAGTGGTACAAGCGATTCGAGAGACCTTTACCGAAGAGATTGCTTCTTTCTACAATATCTTTTCGCCTATCTCATACCTCAAGCGCTGGTTCCGTACAGAAACTTCTCGAGGAGATAGGGAAGTGGCTGATCTATTGCTTGAAAATCCTGAGCAATTCAGAGCGATTCTAGATGTGATTGCAGGAGATATTGCTATCCTAACTCAGAAAATCATCCAGCAAGGCGGTGTTGACGGGATTTACCTCAGTACCCAGGAAATTCAAGATGAGCGCATCACACCATCACTCTACCAAACCTATATCGAACCGAGCAATATAGCGATTTTGGAAGCAGCCAATCAGGTTGGTGGGACCAATATCCTCCATATCTGTGGTTTTGAAGGTGCGAGCAATGATGTGACGATATTTAAGGACTATCCAGCTCAAGTGGTCAACTGGGCGACTCATCATGAGGAGGTTAGTTTGACACAGGGTCAGGAGTTGTTTCGAGGCAAGGCCGTTTTAGGTGGATTTGAAAATGGCAAGAAAAGCTTGCTTTATCAAGGTTCCAAGGCGGAATTGCAAAATGAAACAAGACGGTTGCTGGCTGAAGCTGGTAGTAAAGGCGTTCTTCTGGGAGCTGACTGTACTGTTCCAGATGACTTTGACTTAGAGAGGTTGGACTGGATTCGGCAGGCAGCTGTTCTCTAAAAGGAGGAGCTATGAAAAGTAAAAGATGGGGCATCTTCATTGCAGTTGTCGGTTTGCTGGCTTTGGTTGCCATAAGCGTCGTAAAAAATGGGCATTGTAAAAATGGAGAGAGATGTCGTGGAGTTCAGGATTTTTCCAAGTCCAGTCTTCCCTTTCTACGCTCGAATGATATCGCAAGCAGTTTATTAGTTGGAAAAGTAAGAAATGGAGAATAAGAATGTCAGAAAAAAGAGAATGGGTTTTAAAAGCATTTAGAGGTGAAAAGGTTGATCGTGTGCCAGTTGGCTTTTGGCACCATTTCACATCCGAAGACGAATGGCTACACGGATTCTCAAATCCAGCCATTATCGAGAAGAATATTGAGGGCCATAAGCGCTTTATCCGAGAAGTTCAGCCAGACTTTATCAAACTCATGAGTGATGGCTACTTTGCTTATCCAAATCCAGCGATTGCCAAAGGAAAATCACTTCAAGAATTGGCGACCATTCAACCACTCGGATCAGAGCACGCTTGGATAAAAGAGCAGGTTGACTTGGTTCAGAAAATCAAGCAAGAGTTTACAGAAGATATCGTTGCGATTTACAATATTTTTGCTCCTGTGACCTATCTCAAGTGGCTACTGGGGGAAGTGTCTGGTGGGGATGATCTCATTGCTGATTTTTTGGTGGAAGATCCTAAAGCTCTTAAAAAGGTGTTGGATGTGATTGCAGAGGATATTGCTAGTCTCAGTCGAGCTATCATCGAAGAGGCTGGTGCTGATGGAATCTACCTCAGCGTGCAAAGCATCCAAGATCAACGAGTGTCGGCAGCAGAGTATCAAGCCGTCATTGCCCCTAGCGAGATAACGGTTCTGGAAGCAGCTAGTGCTGTTGGTGGCGTCACAGTTCTTCATATCTGTGGCTACGAGGGGGCGCGAAATGATATTCACCTTTTTGCAGACTATCCAGCCCAAGTCTTTAACTGGGCTGTAGGACCAGAGGGAATCACTCTCAAGGAAGGTCGTGAGATTTTCAAGGGACGTACGGTTCTTGGAGGATTCGAAAATGGCAAGACGGGCTTACTGTATACTGGTAGCAAGGATGCCATTCAGGCTGAGGCAAAGAAACTAGTTGCAGAAGCTGGGGAACAGGGCTTGGTACTTGGGGCAGATTGTACCATTCCAAGTGATATCGCAGTTGAACGTATCCAGTGGGTGAGAGAAGCGCTTGAAAACTAAAGGAGAAAAAATGAGTAAAAAAGCATGGATTATCGGTGGTGTAGCAGTTGTTGCAGTAATTGGGGCAACGATTATCGGGAGAAGTTTAGCTGGCGCTCCAGCCAAGGAGGGAGAAACGGCTTCGTCTGCTGAAGTCATAACCTTGAAGGTTGCCCATACACAAAACTATGTTCCATATGATTTTGTCAATGAAAAAGGGGAATCAGATGGTTATGAAGTAGCTGTTTTGAAGGCTGTTGATGAGAAGTTGGCAAACTATCAATTTGAATATACGGGTACCAGTGATGACGACCTCTTGATTGGTCTGGAATCAGGTAAGTATGACATCGGAACCAAGGGAGCTTGGTACACAGATGAACGAGCTAAAAAGTTTGTCATTCCATCTGAACCAGTCGGAGCGAGCATCATCGGATTTACTGTCAGAAAAGAAGATGAACAGAAATACAAAACCATTGATGACTTTGCTAAGAATAAAGGGAAATTGGTTCCCATCTCTCCACAGAATGCTCAATGGAATGTTATCACCAGCTACAATGAAAAACATCAGGATGCACCGATTGAGCTAACAGCAGCTGAATCCTTTAAAGTGGCAGATGCCTATGCCTGGGTCTTAGAAGGACGTTATGACGCCTTCTTTGATATCAAACTGTCCTTTGAAAAAGCAGTTACCGCAGAAGATGGCCCTTACCACCAATATGCGGATAAACTCAGCTGGTTCCCATACAAGGGTATTCCAACTTATCCCTTGATTCACCGTGATGAAAAGGGTGAGAAATTCGCTAAAGAATATGAAAAAGCAATCAAAGAGTTGAAGGAAGATGGCACGCTTGCTAAGCTATCTCAGCAATACTTTAAAGAAGATGTCTTTAGTTACGTAGACAAAGACTAGACCAGAAATTCCAAGACTAGAAAGGGTTTTGCATGGTTTCTTATGATTTTTCCAAGGTCTTTCAGTTTTTACCGACCTTATGGCAGGCGCTTCCTATGACCTTGTCCATTCTCTTTTTTACCACTCTTCTTGGTTCCCTTTTTGGAGGTCTCTTGGCCTGGGCACAAGTAGGAGAAGACAAGAGTTTTGCAGCGATTTCCAAAGGCTATATTTTCACCCTTCGTTGTACACCGCCGATTGTCTTGCTTTTTCTAGTCTTTTATGGCTTGCCAGAATTTCTGAAATGGTGGCTTGGTTTGGATATCAACAACTGGTCTAAAACTATTTTTGTTCTCCTGACGATGATTCTCTTGTTTGCGGCTGTTGTTGCCGAGGTTTTCAAGGCGGCCTATCAAGCTATTCCAAAGGGGCAGACAGAGGCCGGGCTTAGTATTGGTTTGACTCCAAGTCAGACTTTTTGGAGAATCATTTTTCCTCAAGCTTTTCAAGTTGCTCTTCCCAATATAACGACCGCTATTCTCAATCTCATGCGGGATGCTGCCTTGGCTTATACGATTGGTTTTGTTGATGTTATGGGGGCAGGCAATCTCTTGATTAGTCGCAATTTAGGGAACTACTCTCTGGAAACCTATACGGCAGTTGCGCTTCTTTACTGGGGGATTGCCTTGGTTATTTCTAGCTTGAGTCGTTTGCTTGAGAAGTCTTTGGAAACAAAAGGGAGGTAAGAAATGGATATAGACTATATTGTAAAGACCTTTCTGGAGACCTTGAAGGGTGTGCCAATCACCTTGATTATCATGATTGTGGCTATGGTCTTAAGCTTTTTACCGGCTCTATTTTTAGCCTTGGGGCAGATTTACAAGGTTCGAGGTGTGAGGAGTTTTTCTCTGGTCTATCTGGCCTTTATCCGAGCGACTCCTCCGATTTTATTGATTCTCTTCTTTTATAGTTTGTTTCCAAGCCTGCTGAATCAATTTCTCAAAAGCATAGGAAGTGACTTTGATATTTTCAAGCTTGATCCTCTCTATTATGTCTTTATCATTTATAGTTTGATGACAGTCGGGAGTTTGTCGGAGATTTTGCGTTCAGCTATCTTGACGGTGGACAAGGGACAACTAGAGGCAGCGCATGCGATTGGCTTGACTACGACCCAGGCCTATCTAAGGATTGTTTTTCCTCAAGCCTTGCGCTCAGCCTTGCCTAACTTAGCCAATCTGGTGATCAATATCGTCAAAGGGACCTCCCTGGTCTTTGTCATGACCATCAAGGACATCACCGCTATTGCTCGTGTAGAAGCGTCCTACGGTTACCAGTATTTTGAGTCTTATTTTGTGATCTTTTTGCAGTATATTTTGATCTGTGGTTTGATTCAGTGGGGCTTCTCCCTATTGGAAAAAGGCTATGTGAAAAAAGAAAAAAGTGCAAAAGCATCTAGCGCGCGTTTTGTATAGGAGGACAGGATGTTACAAGTAGAACATATCGCAAAAACATTTGGTGAGAGGCAGGTGCTGGAGGATGTCAATCTCCAGGTCAACCAAGGGGATGTCGTCGTTATTTTAGGACCATCAGGTTCGGGGAAAACGACCTTTCTCCGTTGTCTTAACCACTTAGAAAAAGCTGACAGTGGACGTTTGACCTTGGCAGGAAAGACCTATGACTTATCCAAATTGAGCAAGAAAGACATTCTAGAAATTCGCCAAAAAACAGCCTTTGTTTTCCAGCACTACAATCTTTTTGCGAATAAAACTGCTCTGGAAAATATTCTAGAAGGCCTAATCGTAGCTCGTAAAGTTCCCAAGGAAGAAGCGCTCAAACGTGCAGAATCTGCCTTGGAAAAAGTTGGTTTACTGGCCTACAAAGACTACTACCCTTCACAACTATCTGGAGGGCAACAACAACGAATAGGAATTGCGCGTGCTATTGCCGTCAAGCCGGAGGTCATTTTGCTAGATGAACCAACATCTGCACTAGATCCTGAGTTGGTTGGAGATGTTTTGGATGTTTTGAAACAGTTGGCGGGAGAAGGTGTGACCATGGTGGTCGTCACACATGAGATGGGATTTGCTAGGGATGTCGCTAACCACGTTATTTTCATGGATGGAGGCCGTATCGTAGAGGAGAACAATCCCCACGATTTCTTTAGTCGTCCACAAGAAGAACGTACCAAGCAGTTTCTAGCTCGTATCTTATCAGATGCCACCTATAGTGTAGAATATATGATTTAATAGATAAGTGTATCATAAAAACAACACCCCATGACTAGAAGATTCTTCTGACCATGGGGTGTTTTCTCTATAGGAGGGCTAGGTTATATTCTTTGAAAATTTCTTCAAACCAGGTCAACTTCGCCTTATCTACAACCTCAAAGCTGTGCTTTGAGCAGCCTGTGGCTAGCTTTCTAGTTTACTCTTTGATTTTCATTGAGTGTTATTTCTTTTTCTTGTTTTTTATCAACCATCCAAGTCCGAGAAGGGCAAGGATACTGAATCCAGCAAGGGCAAGGAGGGATTTGCTCTCAGTTCCTGTGTTTGGAAGGAGGTTCTGAGAGCGAGTCTCTGCAGCAGTTTCTTGAGAGTCAGGGTTTGCTGCTAGGTTTTGGACTTGTTCTTGTTCGACTTCCAAGCTAGAAAGATTAAATTCTGGTTTTTCTTCCACAGCTGGGGCGACAATAGCACCACCTTGAGACAAGCGGAGAACAACGGCAGTGAGAGCGTTCAATTTTAAGCCTTTTTCAGTCCATTCGAGACCTTGAGGTTTAGCGATTCCTACTGGTCCGGCTTGGTTTTCATCAGCCAAGACTTCGGCCTTTCTCAGGTGGGCAAAGGCAGTTCCCAAATTAAATGCGCGAGCTTTTTCATCCGCATTGACAAAGACTGCGTAGATATCACCGTTTGGAGCAGTAATTTGGTAGCCAATTATTACATCCTCTTTTTCAACACCATTTTGGCCTGGGACAGTGATGAGTTGGACGCGTTCTTTGATATCTTGTAGACTCTTGAGTCGGAAGGCATCTGTAGATTGACGAAGAGCGATCAATCCTTTCATGTAGTCACGGCTCTTGACATTTTCAGGATATGCTTTGCCATCTGTAGCCTTGGTCCAATCAAACTTGTTGACAGCATCACTAGAGTCGTAAGAGTCATGGATAAAGTAAGGATAGACAAATGGCTTGCCGTCCTTGTCACGCAACAAGTGAGACTTGTTTGGAACCTTATCTTCAGGAACAGGAGTCTTATAGGCTGGGTCAAGGAATTGTTTGGTACGTCCATATTCCTGCCCAGAGTGGATAAACGGAGTTCCTTGAGCAGTCAAGACCATGAGATTTCCAAGTCGCAAACGACGATGGATCTCAGCGTAGTTTTCAGCCTTACTTGGGTCTTTTTTGATCGACTGGGCAATGATGTCAAAGAGTGTCAAGTTATCATGGGCTGCGATATACTGGATAACATCTCCAGGGTTGTCTGCTTCAAAGTTGGTTGGTTGGGCAATGAGATTTTTAAAGATGGTATTGATATCGCGTTTGCCACCTGTGATAAAGGCAGGTTGACCTTCGTTTGGATAGCCAGACTTGAGGTTGTTACGGATGTCGTCTGAAAAGACAGCGACAGTATCTGTTTTCTTCATCCAATCTTGGTCAGCAGGTTGTACAGGCGTATTTTCATCACCAGTATAGGTTCTCCAGCCTTCACCTAGCATGATAAGATTTGGATTGAGGGCGCGTGCAGCTTTGTACGCTTCTTCGATTGAAGCCGCATCGTGATCACCCATCATATCGAAACGGAAACCATCCACTTTGTAGGTTTCAACTAGATACTTGATAGAGTCTACCAAGACACGCTTGGACATGTAGTGGGTTGTTCCCAAACGGCCGCCTCCGAAGCTAGTACGGGGAGTTCCGTCTGCATCCATAAAGTGGTAGTAGTTTGGCTCAATATCCTCAAAAATATCAACGTTGGCAGTATGGTTGTAGACCACATCCAAGATAGCCCCCATGCCACGTTTGTGGATTTCGTTGATGAGGTTTTTGAATTCTGCGATACGTTTTTCTGGATCCTTAGGATCGCTTGAGTACATACCAGTCAAGGAGAAGTAGTTTTGAGGGTCATATCCCCAGTTATAGTTGCTGTTGCTTGAAGCGTAGGCAGACAAACGTTCTTGGTTCTTCAATTCATTGACAAAGTAGTAGGACAAGACAGGAAGGAGTTGGATATGAGTCACACCCAAGTCTTTAAGATAGTCTAGTTTTTCGATAAAGGCTTCAAAGGTACCAAATGGTTTGGTCAAGTCTTTTGCGATGGCAGGATCCGAAGTGAAGTCACGTACATGAGCTTCGTAGATAACGGCATCTTCACGCGATTTGAAGTTACGAATCTTTCCATAGGTCAAGTCTTGCGGACCTAACTTCGCTGGATCGACAAAGGCAGCTTTAGCGATCTTATGAGCGGCATCTGTTTTTGCTAGGTCACTGTTCCAAGCCGCTAATGATTTGGCATAAGGGTCAAGAACGAGGACAGTTTTACCTTGGCGCTCGATCTGGTAGTGGTAGTAATAGCCAGTGTAGTTGCTGATACCGAGACCAGAGTTTGCATCCAGAGTTTGTTTCCAGGTTCCTTTTTCTCCTTTTTCAAGGGCGACAGTTTCAACTACCTTTTCAGGGTCTTTCTTGTCATAGACAACAACGGAAACCTTATCAGCACTTGGAGACCAGAGGGTGAGGTCAACACGCTTGCCATCTTCTTTTAGAGTTGCGCCGAGTGGACCATCGTAACTGTAGGACTCATCCTTGAGGCGCCAGCTTGAACGTGTGGTAAAGCTGTCTGAATTGTAGCTGACAGTGTAAGGGTGTTGAGTGTCAGAGAAGTCGCCGATGTAGGTCACTTTTTTACCTGCCTCATCCACTTCCACGTCTGTGATAGCTACTTTATTCCCTTGGTAATCAGTGATGCTGGAGTGTTTGAGGATATCGTCTTTCTTAGCTCCAACTAGGGTAGAAAAACTGCTTTCGATACGAGATTTAGCCACGTGTTGGGCACCAGTCATGCGGATATCGTGCACATAGTAGGGGTTGGTGTAGATGGTTTCGTCATCATCCTTGAGGAAAATCTGACTGTGATTTTTTAGATCAGTGAATTTATAATCTTCTTTTCTGATTTTCACATCATCGCCTTTCTTGCTTTCGTCTAGTAATAAAAATCCAAATTCTCTCGCAGCTTCATTGAGTGGGATATCAATGTAACGGCCATATTTTCCAGTTGCTGTAAAGTCAGTACCGTCAGGCCATTCTCCACTGCTTGGGTTTTTGACATCGCCCCAATACCAAAGAGATTTTTTGTCATAGTTGCCATCGGTGCGGTAGTAGTTGACACGGACTGTTCCCGCTGGCTGAGGACGGTAGTTGTATACCTTATAGTTTTCATCTAGCCAAGCCTCGTTCATTTTTGGAGAAAGGCGCTCTACCGAACGGTCCCCTGTCAGGTTATCCCCTTTAGTATTGTTGATGAGGAAGCTGACTTTCTTAGCTTGATCATTCTTAAGTTTGACATCGAGATAATAGCCATAGTCATCTTTCTTGGCATCCTTGAAGGACTTGGCTCCATTGGGCCAGTTTTCAGAAGGTTTTTCAACATCGTCCCAAGTCCAAAGGCCTTGAGAATCCTTGTTTTCCTCAGGGAGTTTTTTCACATGGATGCGGAAGTAGTTATCTTCGATTGGTTCTTCAGAACTAGTGTCTGCTTGTGGTTTTTGATCAGAATTTGGCGTCGAAGTGCTAGTATCTACTTTCTCTTCCTTGCTGTTGGGCTGGCTTGCAGTAGCATCTTCTGTTTTGGGTGTTTCTGGCGCTGTAGTAGTTTCCACAGCTGGAGCTTCTTTTTTAGAATCATGGGAAGCGTTTGCATTCTTTTGTTCAGAAATAGGCATTTCCTTTTGAGTTTGACTCGTTTCAGTCTCATTAGGAGCCTGGGTCATGGCGCTGGTATTTTCCTGAGTTTGAGGCAGGTTTTCGTTGGCCGAAATAGTTGGCATTGCAGCAGAAAGCAGGATAATGCTGGCACCAATAAGGACAGAACCAGTTCCGTTCTTCAAGGAACGGATACCGTAAATCATTTTTTTCTCAGTTTGAGATGGGATCTTTTTCATCACAATTCTCCTTGTGTAGTTGTTCCCTATCAGTATAGCACGAGGTAAACATTAGTGCAAGCGTTTTCCTAAATTTTAAGAGAAAATATAATGCTTCATTCTCTTGAAATTTTAAAATAATATATAGGAAAAGATTGTTTAAAAAATAGTAAAAAAACCTTGAAAAATCTAGCTAAATAAGGTATAATATGAGTAATCATTTGTCGTAGGTTTTGTCTGAAATATTGTCCAGACAAGGCTCACAGCAGTTAAATCTTCTGGAAAAGTCAGATTTAGCTGCTCTTTTTGTGCTTTTTTTCAGGTTTTTGAGTGCTTGTAACAAAGATTTAAAGATTCTGAAAATTCGTCAAAGGGACACGGTGATAGGGGTTTTTAAAACCATATGACGATTAGAAAAGCCTGATTGACAAGGCTTGGAATTTATTTACAAAGGAGAATCATCTTGGCAGGACATGACGTTCAATACGGGAAACATCGTACCCGTCGTAGTTTTTCAAGAATCAAAGAAGTTCTTGACTTACCAAATTTGATTGAAATTCAAACGGATTCATTCAAAGATTTCCTAGATCACGGTCTTAAGGAAGTTTTTGAAGATGTATTGCCAATTTCAAACTTCACAGACACAATGGAGTTGGAATTTGTTGGCTATGAAATCAAGGAACCAAAATACACGCTCGAAGAAGCACGTATCCACGATGCTAGCTACTCAGCACCAATTTTTGTAACCTTCCGCTTGATCAATAAAGAAACAGGCGAAATCAAGACCCAAGAAGTCTTCTTTGGTGATTTCCCAATCATGACCGAAATGGGTACTTTCATCATCAATGGTGGTGAACGTATTATCGTTTCTCAGTTGGTCCGCTCACCAGGTGTTTACTTTAACGACAAAGTAGACAAGAACGGTAAAGTGGGATACGGCTCAACTGTTATCCCTAACCGTGGAGCTTGGTTGGAACTTGAAAGCGACTCAAAAGACATCGCTTATACTCGTATCGATCGTACTCGTAAGATTCCATTTACGACCTTAGTTCGTGCGCTTGGTTTCTCAGGTGATGATGAAATCTTTGATATCTTTGGTGATAGCGAATTGGTTCGCAACACTGTTGAAAAAGATATCCACAAGAATCCAATGGACTCTCGTACAGACGAAGCTTTGAAAGAAATTTATGAACGCCTTCGTCCAGGTGAGCCTAAGACTGCTGAAAGCTCACGTAGCTTGCTTGTGGCACGTTTCTTCGACCCACGCCGCTACGATTTGGCAGCAGTTGGTCGTTACAAGATCAATAAAAAACTCAACGTTAAAACACGCTTGCTCAACCAAACCATTGCGGAGCCATTGGTAGACCCTGAAACTGGTGAAATCTTGGTAGAAGCTGGTACCGTTATGACTCGTAGCGTGATCGAGAGTATCGAGCACCACTTGGATGGCGACTTGAACAAGATCGTTTATATTCCGAACGATGCAGCTGTTTTGACAGAACCAGTTGTCCTTCAAAAATTCAAGGTTGTTGCCCCAACGGATCCAGACCGTGTTGTAACCATCATCGGAAATGCCAATCCAGACGACAAGGTTCGTGTTGTAACTCCTGCGGATATCCTTGCAGAAATGAGCTACTTCCTTAACTTGGCAGAAGGTATCGGACGTGTGGATGATATCGACCACCTTGGAAACCGTCGTATCCGTGCAGTTGGTGAATTGCTTGCCAACCAAGTACGTCTAGGACTTTCTCGTATGGAACGTAATGTCCGTGAACGCATGTCTGTTCAGGACAATGAAGTTTTAACACCACAACAAATCATCAACATCCGTCCTGTAACAGCTGCAGTTAAAGAATTCTTTGGTTCATCACAGTTGTCACAGTTCATGGACCAACACAACCCGCTTTCTGAGTTGTCTCACAAACGCCGTTTGTCAGCCTTGGGACCTGGTGGTTTGACTCGTGACCGTGCTGGATATGAAGTTCGTGACGTGCACTACACTCACTATGGTCGTATGTGTCCAATCGAGACACCTGAAGGACCTAACATCGGTTTGATCAATAACTTGTCATCATATGGTCACTTGAACAAGTATGGATTTGTTCAAACACCATACCGTAAGGTTGATCGTGAAACAGGTGTAGTCACAAACGAAATTGTTTGGTTGACAGCCGATGAAGAAGATGAATTTACTGTAGCGCAGGCTAACTCTCGCCTCAACGAAGACGGTACTTTTGCTGAGAAGGTTGTCATGGGACGTCACCAAGGGGTCAACCAAGAGTATCCAGCAGAAGTGGTTGACTACATGGACGTGTCACCAAAACAGGTAGTTGCCGTTGCGACTGCATGTATTCCTTTCTTGGAAAACGATGACTCCAACCGTGCCCTCATGGGTGCCAACATGCAACGTCAGGCTGTGCCTTTGATTGATCCAAAAGCACCTTACGTTGGTACTGGTATGGAATACCAAGCAGCTCATGATTCTGGAGCGGCTGTTATTGCTCAGTATGATGGTAAAGTTACATACGCAGATGCTGACAAGGTAGAAGTACGCCGTGAAGATGGTTCGTTAGATGTTTACCACATCCAAAAATTCCGTCGTTCAAACTCAGGTACTGCTTACAACCAACGCACGCTTGTTAAAGTTGGCGATGTCGTTGAAAAAGGCGACTTTATCGCTGACGGACCTTCTATGGAAAAAGGGGAAATGGCGCTTGGACAAAACCCAATCGTTGCCTACATGACATGGGAAGGTTACAACTTCGAGGATGCCGTTATCATGAGCGAACGCTTGGTCAAAGACGATGTCTACACATCTGTCCACCTCGAAGAGTATGAATCAGAAACGCGCGATACAAAGCTTGGGCCTGAAGAAATTACTCGTGAAATTCCAAACGTTGGTGAAGATGCCCTTAAAGACCTTGACGAAATGGGTATTATCCGTATCGGTGCTGAGGTTAAAGAAGGAGATATCCTTGTAGGTAAAGTCACACCTAAGGGTGAGAAAGACCTTTCAGCTGAAGAACGTCTCTTGCACGCTATCTTTGGCGATAAGTCTCGTGAAGTCCGTGACACTTCTCTTCGTGTACCTCACGGTGCCGATGGTGTCGTTCGTGATGTCAAGATCTTTACACGTGCAAATGGTGATGAGTTGCAATCTGGTGTGAATATGCTGGTTCGCGTCTACATCGCTCAAAAACGTAAGATCAAGGTCGGAGATAAGATGGCCGGACGTCACGGAAACAAAGGGGTTGTCTCTCGTATCGTTCCTGTAGAAGACATGCCTTACCTTCCAGATGGAACTCCAGTCGACATCATGTTGAACCCACTTGGGGTGCCATCACGTATGAATATCGGTCAGGTTATGGAACTCCACCTTGGTATGGCAGCCCGTACTCTTGGTATCCACATCGCAACACCAGTCTTTGACGGAGCAAGTTCTGAAGACCTTTGGGACACTGTTAAAGAAGCAGGTATGGACAGCGATGCTAAGACAATCCTATACGACGGACGTACAGGTGAGCCGTTTGACAACCGTGTATCAGTTGGTGTCATGTACATGATCAAACTCCACCACATGGTTGATGATAAATTGCACGCGCGTTCAGTCGGACCATACTCAACCGTTACCCAACAACCACTCGGAGGTAAAGCTCAGTTTGGTGGACAACGTTTCGGTGAGATGGAAGTTTGGGCTCTTGAAGCCTACGGTGCGTCAAATGTCCTTCAAGAAATCTTGACTTACAAGTCTGACGATATCAACGGACGTTTGAAAGCCTATGAAGCTATTACAAAAGGAAAACCAATTCCAAAACCAGGTGTTCCAGAATCCTTCCGAGTTCTTGTCAAAGAATTGCAATCTCTTGGTCTTGACATGCGTGTTCTTGACGAAGATGACCAAGAAGTGGAACTTCGCGACTTGGATGAAGGAATGGACGAAGATGTCATCCACGTAGATGACCTTGAAAAAGCCCGCGAAAAAGCAGCCCAAGAGGCTAAAGCAGCCTTTGAAGCAGAAGAAGCTGAGAAAGCAACAAAAGCGGAAGCGACAGAAGAAGCTGCTGAACAAGAATAAGCAGTTCACTTAGAATAGAAAGGGAAGAAATAGTGGTTGATGTAAATCGTTTTAAAAGTATGCAAATCACCCTAGCTTCTCCAAGCAAAGTCCGTTCATGGTCTTATGGAGAAGTCAAAAAACCTGAAACAATCAATTACCGTACGTTGAAACCAGAACGTGAAGGACTCTTTGACGAAGTCATCTTTGGTCCTACAAAGGACTGGGAATGTGCTTGTGGGAAGTACAAACGCATTCGTTACAGAGGGATTGTTTGTGACCGCTGTGGGGTTGAAGTAACGCGTACGAAAGTTCGTCGTGAGCGTATGGGGCACATCGAGTTGAAAGCTCCTGTATCTCACATCTGGTATTTCAAGGGGATTCCAAGCCGTATGGGCTTGACCCTTGATATGAGCCCTCGTGCCCTCGAGGAAGTTATCTACTTTGCGGCTTATGTGGTGATTGATCCGAAGGATACACCACTTGAGCACAAGTCTATCATGACAGAGCGCGAATACCGTGAGCGCTTGCGTGAGTATGGTTATGGATCATTCGTTGCCAAGATGGGTGCCGAAGCCATCCAAGACCTTTTGAAACAAGTAGATCTCGAAAAAGAAATTGCTGAACTCAAAGAAGAGTTGAAAACAGCTACTGGACAAAAACGTGTCAAAGCCATCCGCCGTTTGGATGTTTTGGATGCCTTTTACAAGTCTGGAAACAAACCTGAATGGATGATTCTCAATATCCTTCCAGTTATTCCACCAGACCTTCGTCCAATGTTGCAGTTGGATGGTGGCCGTTTTGCCTCATCTGACTTGAACGACCTTTACCGCCGTGTTATCAACCGTAACAACCGTTTGGCTCGTTTGCTTGAGTTGAACGCACCAGGTATCATCGTTCAAAATGAGAAGCGTATGCTTCAAGAAGCGGTTGACGCTTTGATTGATAATGGCCGTCGTGGTCGTCCGATTACAGGACCAGGTAGCCGTCCACTGAAATCATTGAGCCACATGCTTAAAGGGAAACAAGGACGCTTCCGTCAAAACTTGCTCGGTAAACGTGTTGACTTCTCAGGACGTTCCGTTATCGCCGTTGGTCCAACTCTTAAGATGTACCAATGTGGTGTGCCACGTGAAATGGCAATTGAGCTCTTTAAACCATTCGTCATGCGTGAAATCGTTGCCCGTGACATCGTGCAAAACGTTAAGGCAGCTAAACGCTTGGTGGAACGTGGAGACGAACGCATCTGGGATATCCTTGAAGAAGTAATCAAAGAACACCCAGTGCTTCTCAACCGCGCACCGACCCTTCACCGTTTGGGTATCCAAGCCTTCGAGCCAGTCTTGATTGATGGTAAGGCCCTTCGCTTGCACCCGCTTGTCTGTGAAGCCTACAATGCCGACTTTGACGGGGACCAAATGGCCATCCACGTACCGCTTTCAGAAGAAGCTCAAGCAGAAGCTCGTATCTTGATGTTGGCTGCTGAGCATATCTTGAACCCGAAAGATGGTAAACCAGTTGTTACTCCATCTCAGGACATGGTTTTGGGTAACTACTACTTGACCATGGAAGAAGCTGGTCGTGAAGGGGAAGGAATGGTCTTCAAAGACCGTGACGAAGCGGTTATGGCTTACCGCAATGGTTATGTTCACCTCCATTCACGTGTTGGTATCGCGACAGATAGTCTCAACAAACCTTGGACTGAAGAACAAAAACACAAGGTCTTGCTGACAACAGTTGGTAAAATCCTCTTCAATGACATCATGCCAGAGGGTCTGCCTTACTTGCAAGAACCAACAAATGCTAACTTAACAGAAGGTGTTCCAGCTAAGTACTTCTTGCCACTAGGTGGAGATATCAAGGAAGCAATCAGCAATCTTGAACTCAACCCTCCATTCAAGAAGAAAAATCTTGGGAATATCATCGCTGAAATCTTCAAACGTTTCCGTACGACAGAAACTTCTGCCCTACTTGACCGCATGAAGAACCTCGGTTACCACCACTCAACTCTTGCAGGTTTGACAGTGGGTATTGCCGATATCCCAGTTGTTGAAGACAAGGCTGAAATCATCGAAGAATCACACAAACGTGTAGAACAAATCACCAAACAATTCCGTCGTGGTATGATCACAGACGACGAGCGCTACAACGCTGTTACAGCTGAATGGCGTGCAGCTCGTGAAAAATTGGAGAAACGTTTGGTTGCCAACCAAGATCCTAAGAACCCAATCGTTATGATGATGGACTCTGGAGCCCGTGGTAACATCTCAAACTTCTCACAGCTTGCCGGTATGCGTGGTCTGATGGCCGCTCCGAATGGACGTATCATGGAATTGCCAATCCTCTCAAACTTCCGCGAAGGTTTGTCAGTACTCGAAATGTTCTTCTCAACTCACGGTGCCCGTAAAGGTATGACCGATACGGCCCTTAAGACAGCCGACTCCGGTTATTTGACTCGTCGTTTGGTTGACGTTGCCCAAGACGTTATCATCCGTGAGGACGACTGTGGAACAGACCGTGGTCTCTTGATCCGTTCTATCGCAGAAGGAAAAGAGATGATCGAGTCTCTCGAAGAACGTCTCAATGGTCGTTATACTAAGAAAACTGTTAAACATCCAGAAACTGGTGCAGTGATCATCGGTCCAAATGAATTGATTACAGAAGACAAGGCGCGTGAAATTGTCAATGCTGGTGTGGAAGAAGTTACTATCCGTTCTGTATTTACATGTAACACTCGTCATGGTGTCTGCCGTCACTGTTACGGTATCAACTTGGCGACTGGTGATGCGGTTGAAGTTGGTGAAGCAGTTGGTACAATCGCTGCCCAATCTATCGGGGAACCTGGTACACAGCTTACAATGCGCACCTTCCACACGGGTGGGGTTGCCTCAAATACCGATATCACTCAGGGTCTTCCTCGTGTCCAAGAAATCTTTGAAGCCCGCAATCCTAAAGGGGAAGCGGTCATCACAGAGGTCAAAGGACAAGTTACAGCTATCGAAGAAGACGCGTCAACTCGTACCAAGAAAGTCTTCGTTAAGGGTGAAACTGGAGAAGGCGAATACGTGGTACCATTTACAGCCCGTATGCGTGTCGAAGTTGGAGACCAAGTCTCTCGCGGTGCGGCATTGACAGAAGGTTCTATCCAACCAAAACGTCTCCTTGCTGTTCGTGATGTCTTGTCAGTTGAAACTTACCTTCTCGGTGAAGTACAAAAAGTTTACCGTAGCCAAGGGGTAGAAATCGGTGACAAACACATCGAGGTAATGGTTCGTCAAATGATCCGTAAAGTTCGTGTCATGGATCCAGGTGACACAGACCTTCTTATGGGTACTCTCATGGACATCAACGACTTTACAGATGCTAACAAGGATGTTCTTATCGCAGGTGGAGTTCCAGCGACTGGTCGCCCAGTTCTTATGGGAATCACCAAAGCCTCACTTGAAACAAATAGTTTCTTGTCAGCGGCTTCCTTCCAGGAAACAACTCGTGTCCTTACAGATGCGGCCATCCGTGGTAAGAAAGACCATCTCCTTGGACTCAAGGAAAATGTTATCATTGGTAAGATCATCCCAGCTGGTACTGGTATGGCTCGCTACCGTAACCTTGAACCACAAGCTATCAATGAAGCAGAATATCTGGCTCCAGAACAAGAAGAGGCAGAGCTTGCTCCTGTAGAGGAAGTTGTGGAAATCCAAGTTGAAGAAACAGTAGAATAAAAGCAAACAAGAGAACCTTTGGGTTCTCTTTGTTTTATTTCAGAAAAATTTTCCCACTTTTTCATAAAGTATGGTAGAATAGAAGAACTAAAATGCCAAGGAGGTGTCCGTATGGAACAAACATTCTTTATCATTAAGCCAGATGGTGTGAAAAGAGGGCTGGTTGGTCAGGTTCTGAAAAGAATTGAGGAGCGTGGTTTCAAAATCGAAAAATTAGAGTTGCGTTCAGCAGTTTCAGAAGATTTGATTGACCAGCACTATCAAGACTTGGTTGAAAAAAGTTTTTATCCTCCTATTCGTCAGTTTATGACCTCAGGACCAGTAGTGGTGGGCATTCTATCAGGTCCGAAAGTGATTGAAACTTGGCGGACCATGATGGGGGCTACTCGTCCAGAAGAAGCTCTGCCAGGAACTATCCGAGGAGATTTTGCCAAGGCTGCAGGAGACAATCAAGCCATTCAAAATGTAGTTCACGGCTCCGATTCGGAAGCTTCTGCCAAACGAGAAATTGCTCTCTGGTTTAAGGATTAGACTGGTAAAAGAACAGTTCTGTGCACAACAGAGCTGTTTTTTGGTCAGTTGAGCACAAAAAAAGAACACTTGAGGCGGAAACAATCATTTCAAACTCCTCACAAGGTATAATCCCATATAGGGAGGGAAAAGAAATGGTAAAATCAATTCGCCTATTGTTACTGATTGCAGTCATCCAGATTAGTTTTAGTAGTTGCCTATTATGGAAAGAATCCTTTTTATCTTTAAAACAGACCAATGCTTACTTTTTGATTTTGATAGTAGGAATTTCTGTTTTGTGCGCTGGGATAAATTATTTCCATACAGCAGACCAGTCTAGACATAGTATTTTACATGTTCAAAAGAAAGTGAGCCTTGTTTATTGCCTCCTTTTAGTAGTCAATCTTCTGGCAACCTGTCTGGTTCTCTCAGAAAGCATCCAAACCACTAGCAAATTGCAGCAGGAACTGGTTGACCTCTTTTTACCCTCCTTCTTTTTCTTGCTAGGAGTAGATCTATTGATTTTCTTACCTTTTGATAAAATTTTTCGCGATATAGAAAATCACCTAAATAAAAAGAAAACAGTCGTCATTTCCGTTCTAGCTACGATGGTTTTCTTGAGGAATCCCTTAGTGATTTCCTCGATTTTCTTTTATATCAGTGTTGGTTTTCTATGCGCACGTTTCCTTTTTCCCAAATGTATCCAAAGGGAAATCTCCTTTTATGGGCACCTGATTCGGGATATCCTGTTTGTTTTTTCAATAGTTGTATTCTTTTAAGTGGAGGAGAATCTTTCAAAATTGTTATAGTAAGTCCATAAAGAAAATTCACACAAAAGAAAACTTTTTGGTATAATAGTAGCATGCACACAAAAAATGAAGAAGAGCTTCTAGCTCTCGGAGAAAGATTAGGTCATTTGCTTCAAAAAGACGATGTTCTGATCTTGACTGGAGAGTTGGGAGCGGGTAAAACAACCTTTACAAAAGGCCTTGCTAAGGGCTTGGATATCCGTCAGATGATTAAAAGTCCAACCTATACCATTGTTAGAGAGTACGAAGGGCGTTTGCCACTTTACCACTTGGATGTCTACCGTATCGAAGGTGATGCTGATTCTATTGACTTGGATGAGTTTCTCTTTGGAGGTGGTGTGACTGTTATTGAGTGGGGGCATCTTTTGGGTGAAGATTTACCAGATTCTTACTTGGAGTTGGAAATTTTGAAAGAAGCTGAGGGTCGTTGTCTTCATTTTACGGCTCATGGCTCTCGGGCTGAACAACTCATCAGGGAGCTTCAAGATGGAGTATGAGTTGTGTATTCGTGAGGCAGATACGTCAGATGCTACAGCCTTGATTGAATTTTTAGATTGTGTCGGTCAAGAGACAGATTTTACCAGTTTGGATGAAAATGGTATCATGATGACAGCTTCTGAAATGGCTCTTTTTATCGAAAAACAAGCTGCATCAGAGAATCAAATTACTCTCCTCGCCTTACTGAATGATGAGATTGCAGGAGTCTTAAATATCACAGCGGACCAACATTTAAGAGTTCGACATATCGGTGATGTTTTTCTAGCAGTTCGCAGGAAATTCTGGAACCAAGGCTTGGCGACTATACTTCTAGAAGAAGGCATTGAGTGGGCGAAAGCCAGTGGCGTCCTGCGCCGTTTGCAACTCAGTGTACAAAAACGAAACGAGGCTGCGATCCACCTCTACTCAAAAATGGGATTTATCACAGAAGGCTTACAAGAACGAGGAGCCTATTTAGCAGAAGGGATATTTTTAGATGTTTGTCTTATGGGCAAGCTGATAAATGAATAACGAGATGATTAAAAAATTAATTGGAATGGTGCTAGGTTTCCTAGCAGTAACAGTTTTAGGTGTAGCGGTTTATGGCTATACCATCTACCAACAGGGAACAGAAACCCTTAGTAAAAAGACTTACAAAAAAATCGGGGAAGAAACCAACGTTATCGAAGCGACGGAGCCTCTGACCATCCTCTTGATGGGGGTAGATACGGGAAATGTGGAACGTACAGACCCGTGGGCGGGAAATAGTGATTCCATGATTCTCTTGACGGTTAATCCCAAAACAAAGAAAACCACTATGATGAGTTTGGAACGGGATATTTTGACCAAGATTGAGACTGGAAACGGTCAAGTTCAGGAAGCTAAACTCAATGCGGCCTATGCTAATGGTGGTGCGGAACTTGCAATTTCTACTATTCAAAAGATGATGAATATCCACATTGACCGCTATGTGATGGTTAACATGCAGGGGCTTCAACAATTGGTGGATGCGGTTGGTGGAATTACCGTCAACAATACACTCGGTTTCCCAATTTCGATTGCTGACCAAGAGGAGTTTAATAAGATTTCTATCGGTGTTGGAGAACAAACCTTGAATGGGGAGGAAGCTCTGGTGTATTCACGGATGCGTTACCAAGACCCAGAGGGAGACTATGGTCGTCAAAAACGTCAACGTGAAGTCATTCAAAAAATCGTTGAGAAGGTTTTGAGCCTAAACAGTGTGAGTCATTATCAAGGCATCCTCAAAGCTTTGAGTGATAACATGCAGACCAATGTAGACTTATCAGCTAAGAGCATTCCACAATTGCTTGGCTATCAAGATTCTTTCAAGAACATCGAAACGCATCAATTGCGTGGGGAAGATGCTGAGCTACAGGGAATTTCTTATCAGATTGTCACTTCAGAACATATGCTTGAAATGCAAAATCTCTTGCGTCGTTCACTAGGTAAAGAGCCAGTGACAGAATTGGAAACCAATGCGGTACTGTACGAAACAGCCTTTGGTCGGACAGCACCTTCAACCAGTACGAACGCTTCAAACGAAGAAGCAGAATAAGAAAAGAATCAAATCGTGGGAAATTTCCTGCGATTTTTTCAAAAAAATTCGAATAGATAAGTAGGAGGAAACATGAAAGCAGAAATTATTGCTGTTGGAACAGAAATTTTAACAGGGCAGATTGTCAATACCAATGCTCAGTTTTTATCAGAGAAACTAGCCGAAATCGGGGTAGATGTCTACTTCCAAACAGCTGTTGGAGATAATGAAGCTCGTCTTTTGTCCTTGCTTGAGATTGCGAGTCAACGTAGTAATCTTGTGATTTTGACAGGGGGCTTGGGACCAACCGAGGATGATTTGACCAAACAAACCCTGGCAAAATTTTTGGGAAAAGATCTAGTGTTTGACCCTCAAGCGCAAGAGAAACTGGATATTTTCTTTGCTCATAGACCTGACTATGCTCGGACACCGAATAATGAGCGCCAAGCCCAAATTGTAGAAGGGGCGACTCCACTGCCAAATGAGACAGGTTTAGCAGTAGGAGGGGTGTCAGAAGTGGATGGCGTGACCTACGTGGTCCTCCCAGGACCACCTAGTGAATTGAAACCCATGGTCTTAAATCAACTCTTACCCAAGTTAATGACTGGTACCAAGTTATACTCACGAGTGCTCCGTTTCTTTGGAATTGGGGAGAGTCAGTTGGTGACCATTTTGGCGGATTTGATTGACCATCAAACCGATCCGACCTTGGCGCCGTATGCCAAGACGGGAGAAGTGACCTTGCGTTTGTCTACAAAAGCAGTTAGTCAAGAAAGGGCTGATCAAGCACTGGATATCCTAGAAAATCAAATCTTGGATTGTCAAACTTTCGAGGGAATTTCTTTACGAGACATCTGTTATGGATATGGGGAAGAAACCAGCCTCGCAAGTGTCGTTGTAGAAGAACTTAAGAAAAGACAGAAAAGCATTACTGCAGCAGAGAGCTTAACGGCAGGCCTATTTCAGGCTACTTTAGCAGACTTTTCAGGTGTGTCAGCTATCTTTAATGGAGGATTTGTCACCTACAGCCTAGAGGAAAAGTCCAAGATGCTGGATATTTCCGAGCAAGAGCTGAAAGAACACGGGGTCGTTTCTGAGTTTACCGCTCGAAAAATGGCAGAGCAGGCACGTCTCAAGACTCAGTCTGACTACGGAGTTAGTTTGACGGGTGTGGCAGGACCAGATAGCCTAGAGGGGCATCCAGCTGGAACCGTCTTTATCGGCTTGGCGCATGCAAAAGGGACAGAGGTGATCAAGGCCAATATAGCAGGACGGAGTCGAGCAGATGTTCGACATATTGCGGTCATGCATGCCTTTAACCTAGTTCGCAAGGCTTTATTAAGTGACTAAATTTTGGTATAATGAAAGATAGGTCTAAGGACCAGTAGAATATAGGAGAACAAAATGGCGAAAAAACCAACAAAAAAATTAGATGAAATTGGGAAAAAATTTGGAGCTGACCGTGAAAAAGCATTGAACGATGCTCTTAAATTGATTGAGAAAGACTTTGGTAAAGGCTCAATCATGCGCTTGGGTGAGCGCGCGGAGCAAAAAGTTCAAGTGATGAGCTCAGGCTCATTGGCTCTGGACATTGCTCTTGGTTCAGGTGGTTATCCTAAAGGACGTATCATCGAAATCTATGGACCAGAATCATCTGGTAAGACAACGGTTGCCCTTCACGCTGTTGCGCAAGCACAGAAAGAAGGTGGTATTGCAGCCTTTATCGATGCGGAACATGCTCTTGACCCAGCCTATGCTGCAGCCCTTGGTGTGAACATTGATGAATTGCTCTTGTCACAACCAGACTCAGGAGAGCAAGGTCTTGAAATTGCTGGAAAATTGATTGACTCAGGTGCAGTTGACCTCGTCGTTATTGACTCAGTTGCAGCCCTTGTACCTCGTGCGGAAATTGATGGGGATATTGGAGACAGTCACGTTGGTTTGCAGGCTCGTATGATGAGCCAGGCCATGCGTAAACTCGGAGCTTCTATCAATAAAACCAAGACAATTGCCATCTTTATTAACCAGTTGCGTGAAAAAGTTGGGGTCATGTTTGGAAATCCAGAAACAACACCTGGTGGACGTGCTTTGAAATTCTACGCTTCAGTCCGTTTGGATGTTCGTGGAAGCACACAAATCAAGGGAACTGGTGACCAAAAAGATACCAATGTCGGTAAGGAAACCAAGATCAAGGTCGTGAAAAACAAGGTAGCTCCACCATTTAAGGAAGCCTTTGTTGAAATCATGTACGGAGAAGGGATTTCTAAAACTGGTGAGCTCTTGAAGATCGCAAGTGATCTCGATATCATCCAAAAAGCGGGAGCATGGTACTCTTACAAGGGTGAAAAAATCGGACAAGGATCTGAAAATGCTAAGAAATACTTGGCGGATCACCCAGAAATTTTTGATGCTATTGACCACCAAGTTCGTGTTCAATATGGCTTGATTGAAGATGAAGAAGGGACAACTCCTACCACTGTTGCGGAAGATCTAGCACCTAACCAAGAAGTAACGCTTGACCTAGGCGATGGACTTGAAATCGAAATTGAAGATTAAAAATAAAAGCGGAGAAGTCCTTCTCTGCTTTTTATGTTTAATTATTAATTCTCCATAAGCTTCAAAAGCGTAATAAAAGAGTATTTAATCAAAAAAATTAAAAAAACTGTTGCAATTTTTTAATTTGATGATAAAATTAAATCATTCTATAAAAAGGAGACTACTATAATGGAAAAACGCCTTGTTCGTAACGTACAAGACAAAAAGATTGCTGGTGTTTGTGCAGGTATCGGTGACTACTTTAACATGGACCACACACTTGTTCGTGCACTTTGGATCATCTTCACCCTACTTGGTGGTTCTGGAATCTTAGTTTATGCTGTTCTCTACTTCCTTCTTCCAGAAGGCAATGCAGAAGCTTAAGCCATAGAGAGAATAAAAGTTTATTCTGATCAGTTGAAAATAAAAAATGCATGTAATCGTGGATTACATGCATTTTTATATGTAGCTTCTATCGAAAAAGAGAGGTTCTTCACCAGATGGACAAGTCTTGTTTAATGATCACTAAAACGACGATACTCTATATGAAAGTCAAAATAATGTTCATTCTGTAGCTTCTGGAAGATGTCACGATAGGCTTCTTCGTCAAAGTGATCGCCACGATAGAGGATTTCAAAACTCAAACCATCGTACTCAAGGAAAGCGTTGGCTGTTTTAAAGCCATTTTGCCGATAGAAGTCCATTCTAGCCTTCCTTTGCTCCAAGTTATCGCATTCTTCATCTAATCGCTCGACTTCCAGCAACATGGTTCGCTGGTAAAACTCAGTCAGCTTTTCGATAATTTCCTTTCCGTACCCGTGGCTTCTCAGGTGGGGCATGATGGCAAAAAAGCTGATATAGAAGGCCTTTGGGTTGGAGATGGCAAAAGCAAAGCCGACGAATTCTTCTTGGTTATAAAAAGCAAAAAAGTGGGCGTCTTCTCGGTCCTGATAGCGTAAAAACTCTGACAGAGGAACTCGTTCTTCCTCGGGGAATGCTTCCTTGTTTAGCTTCTCAACCTTATCCAGATCGGGAAATACATCGGTAATTAATTGACTGGTCAAACTCATAAATGACCTCCTTTTCTTGATTATAGCAAATTGTCTCTCTGTAAGCAATTGATTGCAAACTTAGTGACAGAGCCTTGTCGCTCCTTTAGAAAGCTGATATAATAGCTTTATGAATAAGAAACGATCCGTGGACTTGATACATGGTCCTATTCTTCCTGCGCTGTTAAGCTTTGCCTTTCCAATCTTGCTGTCTAATATCTTTCAACAGCTTTATAATACAGCTGACGTCTTGATTGTTGGACGATTTCTTGGTCAAGATTCCTTGGCAGCAGTAGGGGCGACAACTGCCATTTTTGACTTGATTATAGGCTTTACGCTTGGTGTTGGAAATGGCATGGGGATTGTCATTGCCCGCTATTATGGGGCTCGTAATTTCACTAAAATTAAAGAAGCAGTAGCAGCAACTTGGATTTTAGGTGCTCTTTTGAGCATTGTGGTCATGCTGATGGGCTTTGTCGGTCTGTATCCACTCCTGCAATATTTAGATACCCCGGCAGAAATCCTTCCTCAATCCTATCAATATATTTCTATGATAGTGACTTGTGTAGGCGTCAGCTTCGCTTATAATCTCTTTGCAGGCTTGTTGCGCTCCATTGGTGATAGTCTAGCAGCTCTTGGCTTTCTGATTTTCTCTGCCTTAGTCAATGTGGTTCTGGATCTCTATTTCATTACGCAACTGCATCTGGGAGTTCAATCTGCGGGGCTTGCTACCATCATTTCGCAAGGCTTGTCAGCTGTTCTCTGCTTTTATTATATCCGTAAGAGTGTTCCAGAACTGCTCCCTCAACTCAAGCATTTTAAATGGAATAAGGCCTTGTATGCGGATCTCTTGGAGCAAGGTTTGGCTATGGGTTTGATGAGTTCCATTGTGTCTATCGGTAGTGTGATTTTACAATCCTCTGTTAATACCTTTGGTGCTGTGATTATTAGCGCCCAGACGGCGGCTCGACGCATTATGGCTTTTGCTCTGCTTCCGATGACGGCTATTTCTTCTGCCATGACGACCTTTGCTTCTCAGAATCTTGGGGCCAAGCGACCAGACCGCATTGTTCAAGGTCTTCGAATTGGCAGTCGCCTGAGCATGTCCTGGGCAGGTTTTGTCTGTATCTTTCTCTTTTTTGCTAGTCCGACCTTGGTTTCCTTCTTGGGCAGTTCGATGGATAACTACTTAGTAGAAAATGGCAGTCTCTACCTGCAAATCAGCTCAGTCTTTTATCCGATTTTGAGCCTCTTGTTGATTTATCGGAATTGCTTGCAGGGCTTGGGCCAAAAAGTCCTTCCTCTGGTATCTAGTTTTATCGAACTAATCGGGAAAATCGTTTTTGTGGTTTTGATTATCCCTTGGGCAGGGTATAGGGGAGTTATTCTCTGCGAACCCCTTATCTGGGTTGCCATGACTACCCAACTGTACTTTTCACTTTTCCGCCATCCCCTGATAAAAGAAGGAAAGGCAATCTTGGCAACAAAAGGACAATCCTAGCTGGATTTGCTGAATAAAATCCATTTCCTCTAGTGAAAATCGAAAAAACTTGTGTTATAATAAGAAAGATTAAAATGTGAAAAAAGGAGATTCCTAATGGGACGTAAATGGGCCAATATCGTAGCCAAGAAAACGGCTAAAGATGGAGCTAACTCTAAAGTATATGCAAAATTTGGTGTAGAAATCTATGTAGCAGCTAAAAAAGGTGATCCAGACCCAGAATCAAACACTGCTTTGAAATTCGTTATCGACCGTGCTAAACAAGCCCAAGTGCCGAAACACGTTATCGATAAAGCGATTGATAAAGCCAAAGGAAACACAGACGAAACCTTTACAGAAGGACGTTACGAAGGATTTGGACCAAATGGTTCTATGTTGATTGTGGATACCTTGACTTCAAACGTCAACCGTACCGCTGCTAATGTCCGTGCTGCTTTTGGTAAAAACGGCGGAAACATGGGTGCTTCAGGTTCGGTTTCATACCTCTTTGATAACAAGGGTGTGATCGTATTTGCAGGTGAGGACGCTGATGCAGTCTTTGAGCAATTGCTCGAAGCAGATGTGGATGTGGACGATGTAGAAGCAGAAGAAGGAACAATCACGGTTTACACAGCTCCAACAGACCTTCACAAGGCTATCGTTGCCCTTCGTGAGTCAGGTGTCGACGAATTCCAAGTGACTGAATTGGAAATGATTCCTCAGTCTGAAGTGGAATTGTCAGGCGAAGACCTTGAAACCTTTGAAAAACTTTACAGCGTTCTTGAGGACGACGAAGACGTACAAAAGATCTACACAAACGTAGATGGATTCTAATAGAAAAACGAACAGTTTTACTAGCTGTTCGTTTTTTTGATATTTGAACTTAGACTCTAGTTTCAGAATCGTTTTGTTTCTTGCTTTTTTCTAGACCTAGACCGACTGCATGTTTTTGAACGAGCAAGAGCTGTCCATTGTCCTGTTTTGCAAAAGTTAAGGTAACGGTCTTGATCTTGTCTCCAATGGAGATATAGGTGATTTTTCTCGTATCGTACCCTCCGATAGTGGAGTCAAACTCGGAGTCTGGTAGTCCGTGTTTTTTGATAATATCCTTGTAGTTGGTACCACCTTTTCCTTTGTTGTCAAGGTCACCTTCGATTAAGGCGTCAAACTCTTTTTGGGTCCAGGTGAAGGTATCGTTTTCTTCCTCCTCAGGGATGGAATAGGCGCTATCATCTGTCAAGTCGCTTTCTTCTTCGCGTTCCATTGAGGCACTCGCCTCGCTGTAGGAACGGTTAAACTCCCTGACAAACTCTTTGTAGACATTAGCGTACAGTACCTGGGTCGTAAAGAAAAGTACAATAGAAGCAATTGACAGAGCTGTTCCAATAATGGCCATTGTTTTTCGTTTTTTGAGGTTGACGATAAGGCCGATAATCCCCAAGATAAATGCGACAATGGCGATGAAAAACGATAGATAGTTAATAAATGGAATCCAAGATCCTAAAAGTGCGATGGCTCCAAAAATGGTTGCCAAGATTCCTAAAACTCGTTGTTCTTCTGGTTTCATTTGAACGTTTTCTCCCTTCATCGAGTGAATGGATTTCTATCCACAGTAGTTAGTGCTTATTATAGAAAAAATATTGCCTAATGTCAATTTAAACTAAAATAGTTCTCTAGGAAACTTTTTTCTTGACATCTTTTCTGAAAATGATAAAATAGTTCTCATGGAAACTTAAATAGTTCTTGTGAGAACTATATTTATCGTGAGAAAGGAGCAATCATGGACAAGCCAATGTTAATATTCAAACGTTTTGGACACCAGGTTCATCTGATGGTACAGAAAGAAGCCAAGCGTTGTGGCATTGAATTTATGGGTGGACCGCAAGGGCAGGTTCTGCGTTTTTTAGATTGCCAAGAACAGTCTGAAAATCTGGTCTTAATTAAGGATATCGAGCAGGAACTCAATATTACCAAATCTGTGGCGAGTAATTTAGTCAAGCGCATGGTGCAAAATGGTTTGGTTGAGCTAGAGGCCAGCCCGAGTGATAAGCGGGCAAAATTTGTTCGCCTGACGGAGAAATCGCGTTCGCAGATGCAAAAAGTTAAAGCTTTTTTTGATCGGATTGATCAGAGTCTGCTAGAGGGGGTTTCAAAGTCAGACTTAGCAATCTTTGAAAAGGTACTCGGGCAATTGCAAGAAAATGTTGAGAAGATAGGAGGAGAGAATGAAGAAACTCGCTAAACGTATTACAGGAAAAGAGTGGGGAATGATCGCCCTTACGATTCTTTTCACTTGTTTCTCGGTCTATCTCGAGTTAGAGGTGCCGACCTATATTTCGCAAATTACAGAATTGCTAGGAACATCTGGAACGCAGTTGGGTGAACTTTGGTCACCAGCTGCGAAGATGATTGGTTTGTCTTTATTGGCTTTCTTTTCATCTGTTATGGTTGGTTTCTTTGCCGCTCGCGTTGCAGCCTCCTATACAACCCATCTACGTAGAGACGTATTTCATCGTGTTTTAGATTTTTCGCAGACAGAGATCAAGCGCTTTTCAATCCCAAGTCTCTTGACTCGGACGACCAATGATATTACCCAGGTACAGATGCTCTTTACCATGGGATTACAGGTAGTGACTCGTGGGCCGATTATGGCTATCTGGGCCATTGGAAAAATCCTTGGGAAATCGGAATACTGGCTCTGGGCAGTCATTGTGGCTGTTATTGTCAACGTCTTGATGACCACCGTTCTCATGACTCTGGCCTTTCCAAAACAATCGGTCATCCAAAAATTGACAGATAAACTCAATAGTATCACTCGTGAAAGTTTGACGGGGATTCGAGTTGTTCGTGCATACAATGCGGAAGATTACCAAGATAAGAAATTTGAAGTTGCCAACGACGAGGTAACACGTCTCAATCTCTTTGTCAATCGATTGATGGCGATTATGAACCCGATCATGATGGCAATTTCGAGCGGATTGAGTTTAGCCATTTACTGGATTGGTGCCTATATCATCAACGATGCAAGTTTGGCAGAACGTCTACCACTCTTTAGTGATATGGTGGTCTTCATGTCCTATGCTATGCAGGTCGTGATGGGCTTCCTTCTCATGGGAGCACTCTTTATCGTTCTTCCTCGTACCTTGGTTTCGGCAGGACGTATCAATCAAGTGCTAGACTTGCATTCTTCTATTGAAAATCCTAGTCATGCACAGACAGCGGATCCTTCAGTTCAAGGACAAGTGGAATTCCGTGATGTAACCTTCCGATACTCTCAAAACTCAGAAGCAGTTGTGGAACATGTTACTTTTAAAGCCGAAGCAGGTCAAACAGTTGCCTTTATCGGATCAACTGGATCTGGGAAATCTACTCTAGTCAACCTAATACCTCGTTTTTATGATGTCTCATCTGGTCAAATCCTAGTAGATGGTGTCGATGTGCAAGATTACAACTTGGAAGACTTGCGTAATAAGGTCGGCTATATCCCACAAAAAGCTGTGCTCTTTTCTGGAGATGTTAAGGGTAATCTCGACTTTGGTAAGAGTAAAGAAAGTCCTCTCAGCGAACCTGCTATGTGGCAAGCTTTGGAATTGGCTCAATCTAAGAACTTTATCGAGGATAAGGAAGCAGGTCTGTCCTCTGAAGTAGCCCAAGGTGGGACCAACTTCTCAGGAGGTCAAAGACAACGCTTGGCTATTGCCCGGGCCTTGGCTCGTAAGCCAGAGATTCTTATCTTTGATGACTCTTTCTCAGCCTTGGACTACAAGACAGACCGGATCTTGCGCCAAGAATTAGCTGAAAAAACACAATCCTTGACTAAGTTAATCGTTGCTCAACGCATCTCAACCATCATGGATGCCGACCTGATCTTGGTTTTGGATCAAGGTAAAGTCGTGGGACAAGGCACCCACAAAGAACTTCTAGCTACTAACGAAGTCTACCAAGAAATTGCCTACTCACAACTATCGAAGGAGGAATTGGAAGATGGAAAATAAAAAAGTTTCGGTCTGGAAACAGTGCAAACCTTATATGGCAGGCCTCCAACTCCCTCTCCTAATAGCAGTTGTGGCTGCAGTCATTTCAAGTATCATTACCGTTTATGGTCCAACTAAGATTAAAGAAATTACTAACTTGATTTCAGATGGCTTGGCTACAGAAATCGACTTGGTAGCTGTGTCAAACATTGCTGGATTTTTGGTTGTTCTGTATGTATTTGGAGCTATCCTTAATTATACACAGGCCTATATCTTTTCAACGAGCATTCAGCATTTTTCAAAACGCTTGCGGACAGCAATCGCTGAAAAAATCAATCGTTTGCCACTTGGCTATTTTGACCGTCATTCACAAGGAGATACCCTTTCGCGCGTGACCAATGATGTGGATACAGCAGCGCAATCTCTCAACCAAAGTCTAGGGACAGTTCTTTCAGCTAGTTTCTTGTTGATTGCTGTCTTGGTGACCATGTTTGGGATGAACTGGATTTTGGCATTGGTAACCGTTGTATCAACCCTTGTTGGTTTTGCGGCGGTTTCCGTAATCATGGCCAAGTCACAGGGTTATTTTAAAGCCCAACAAAATAATCTAGCAGCCGTCAATGGTTATGTGGAGGAGATGTACTCTGGCCATAATGTAGTGACCAGCTACAACGCAGTGGACACCTCCAAAGCGAGATTTGCTGGTTTAAACCAAGACTTGCATGACAGTATCTGGAAATCTCAATTTATCTCTGGTATCATGATGCCAGCCATGATTTTTATTGGGAACTTTAGTTATGTATTAGTCATCATCGTTGGAGCTGCGCTGGCGTTAGAAGGGCATATCACAATAGGGATTATTGTAGCCTTTATGGTTTACGTACGGACCTTCTCCCAACCTCTGTCACAGATTGCCCAAGGGATTACGAGCTTGCAACAAGCGAGTGCAGCCATGACACGTGTATTAGAATTTCTAGCTGAAGCAGAGATGCAGGATGAATCTCATAAGGAGAGACAATTGGCCCATATGAAAGGGGAAGTAGTCTTTGATCATGTGTCCTTTGGCTATACACCAGAGCGCACCATCATCCATGATTTTTCTGCGATAGCTCATGCAGGTCAAAAGGTCGCAATCGTTGGACCGACTGGGGCTGGTAAGACAACCATTGTCAATCTTTTGATGAAGTTCTATGAGCTAGATAAGGGAAGTATCTGTATCGATGGTGTGGATACCAAGGATATGAAGCGCTCAGAAGTACACGATGCCTTCTCAATGGTCTTGCAGGACATATGGCTTTTTGAAGGAACCATTCGAGATAATCTCATCTATAATCAAACAGACATCAGTGATGAACGAATGATGGAAGCCAGCAAGGCTGTGGGAATCCACCACTTTATCATGACCTTGCCAGATGGCTACGATACTGTTTTGGATGACACCGTGACCTTGTCTGTTGGACAAAAACAGCTCTTGACCATTGCTCGTGCCCTTCTCAAAGATGCACCACTCTTGATTTTGGATGAAGCGACATCTTCAGTCGACACACGTACAGAGGAGTTGATTCAAAAAGCCATGGACCGTTTGATGGAGGGTCGAACTTCCTTTGTCATTGCCCACCGCTTGTCAACGATTCGTAATGCCGACTTGATTCTTGTCATGAAAGATGGCAATATCATCGAACAAGGCAACCATGAGGAGTTGATGGCGCAAGGTGGCTTCTACGCTGACCTGTACAATAGTCAATTTACAGAAGACGAAGCAGAAGAATAAATCAAAAGAAGGCTTGACGGCCTTCTTTTTCTGCACTATACTAGAAGACAAACGTCTCACCTGTAGACGAAAACAAGGTAATGAATGAGAAGCATAAATGAAAAATTATCAAGAATGGTATCGAAATATCAGTTCCAGGCTCACCAGCCATCCCACCCTTCTATTTCTGTTACGCAGTTTTAATCGCTTGATGACAGTCGCCATGCCATTGGTCTATCTGATCTTGCTAGTCACCACTTACCTGCAACTAGGATTGGGTCAGCAAGTTGGGGTTTATGTGCTTATCCCTGCATCAGGTTTTGTGATTTTGTCTCTTTTTCGTAAGAAAATCAACCACCCGCGACCTTATGAAACTTGGGACATCAGTCCTCTGCTTGACAAGGATAGTTCGGGACAGTCGATGCCCAGTCGCCATGTCTTTTCGGCAACCATCATCTCCATGGCCAGTCTGCATGCTAGTCTACCTGTTGGCTTAGCATGCCTGCTCTTTTCAGCTTTGCTGGGCTTGGTGAGGGTTTTAGGTGGTGTGCATTATCCAAAGGACGTCTTGGTTGGCTATATTTGCGGTCTGTTGTGGGGGTTCCTTTTCTTCCTATTCTGATATGTAAGTTAGGCTGGTCCTACAACCACTTACTGCTTCATATAGACCACTTGCTTTTTTGCCCTTGTATTCCTATCTTAGCTTTGATATAGTAGAGTCAGAAAGGAGATGTGATGAAGTTACGAATTGAGATTGACGACAATTTAGAGGAGACTGAAATTGTCATCAAGACCCCCACTTTGACAGATGAAATTGCAGATTTGCAACGACTCTTGCAAGAGTCAAAGGCTCCGAGGTTGACTTTTTACAAGGGGACAGGTGAATATTATCTAGACCTGTCAGAAATTCTCTTCTTTGAAACAGAAGGGAGCAAGATTTACGCTCATAACCAGAAGGAAGCCTATGAAGTACGTCTCAAGCTCTATGAGTTGGAGTCCATCCTGCCTCGCTATTTTAGTCGAGTGTCCAAGTCAACGATCGCAAACATCCGTCAGATTTACTCAGTGGACAAGTCCTTTTCAGGAACGGGCACCATTTCCTTTTATCAGACGCACAAGGAGGTTCATGTCTCGCGGCATTACCAATCCCTCCTAAAAGAAAATCTAAGAAACATGAGGTAAAAAACATGAAAAAGAAAGCATTTGGTATTGTTTTATTGGTTTTAGCGGCTTGGATCTTGCTGCAAGGGAATTTTGGAATTCCTTCTTTGGATGGCAAGATATGGCCTTTGATTGGTATCGCCTTTTTTGCTTACCAATCAGTTGAAGCTTTGCTTCGTCGTCATCTAACATCAGCAGTTTTTACCGCTCTAGTAGCCTTAATGATTGCGAATCATTTTTATAACATTTTTCCTATTCCAAACCAGTCTTTGTTTTGGGCTAGCATCTTAGCAGTGCTAGGTGTTGGTTATCTGACGCATTCAAGTAAGTTCTGGAATGAAAAAAAATGGTGGTACAATGGGAAAAAAACAGTCGTCACGGATAAGGAAGTCGCTTTTGGTAGCGGGACCTTCTATAAGCAAGATCAAGATCTCGTAGATGACCAAGTGGAAGTCGCTTTTGGGGATGCTAAAATCTACTATGATAATGCAGAGATGCTAGGTGATTTTGCAACTTTAAATATTGAAGTGGCCTTCGGGAATGCAACTGTCTATGTTCCACAACACTGGCGTGTCGATCTGAAAGTAGAAACCTCCTTTGGTGCAGCTAAGGCAGATGCTCCTGTAGCGCCAACAAACAAAACCTTGATTATCCGTGGGGAAGTCGCTTTTGGTAAACTTGGAGTTGTTTATGTTAAATAAAAAAAGTCTCCGGTAAGTGTCTAGAGTTTTGGGAAAATGAAAAATTAAATATCATATATCTTGAGAGAGCGAGAAAATCGCTCTCTTTT